>JBDUAP010000026.1:0-13960 GCA_040004585.1 Sporichthyaceae bacterium | reverse complement strand
TCCATCCAGGACTCGATGGAGAAGCAGATGCGCGCCGACCGCGAGAAGCGCGCCACGATCCTGAACGCCGAGGGCTTCAAGCAGTCGCAGATCCTCACCGCTGAGGGGGAGCGGCAGGCATCCATCCTCAAGGCCGAGGGCGACGCGCTGGCCGACGTGCTGCGCGCCGACGGCGAGGCGCAGGCCATCCAGAAGGTCTTCGACGCCATCCACGCTGGCAACCCCGACCAGAAGCTGCTGGCTTACCAGTACCTCCAGGTGCTGCCGAAGATCGCGAGCGGTGACTCCAACAAGGTCTGGATCGTGCCGAGTGAGCTCGGCGAGGCCCTCAAGGGCATCGGCGGAATGCTCGGCGGGGGACGGACCGGTGACAGCGGCGATGTCGTACCGCCCAAGCCGCCCATCCAGCCCGCCTGACCGATCACCAGAGCAGGCTGGGGACGAACGCCAAGAGGGCGAATCGTCCCAGGCGCCCTGCGAAGGCGCTGACAAGGAACAGCTGCGGCCGCATCGAGGTCGAACCCGCCATCGGTGAGACAACCACCAGTGGCGGGACGCTGGCGAGGGCGCTCACACCCACGACTGCAGCGAGGTGGCGCGGGTGCCTCGCATCGAAGGAATCGACGCGAGCGAGCAGGCGGTTGCGCAGCAGCCGGTCCACCAGACGGAATCGACGCAGCACCTTGCCTCTTACCGCGAGGAAGACGAGCGTCTTGCCCGCCGCCTGGCCGGCAGCAGCAGTGATGGCGACCGCGATCGCCCACTCCGGGGAGGTAGTGGCGGCGACGGTAAGGGCGACAACCATGGCTTCGGGTGGGCCCATCGGGACGACCGCTGTGGCGAAGCAAGCGAAGAGCAGGAGCGCGAGTACGCCGAGCGCGACGGCGGTCATGATGCGGTTCCCACAGCGCAACCGACTGGGCACGGGACGCCCATCCGGTGAAGCCGCGTCAGAGAGGTCACCTTCACGGCGATGATGGCCAGCACGAGCACGGTGCAGGCTGCCGGGGACCTTGTCGTGAGCATCACAAGAACCAGTGCGCCGCTATTGAATGCCTTCCCCGGCGTGGACCAGTTCCATGAGTAGAGCGCCCGGTCGACGAGAAAGAAGTAGTTCAGTGACCGTAGCGGCCAGTTCAGGAACGCCAGGGAGAGATGGGCGTCGAGCACCATGAACTGGAAGAGAAAGAGCGCGATCGGCACCAGCATGTCGTGCTGCAGATGCCCGTAGGACAGGTAGTAGACGGCGATGCAGAGTCGGTCGCTAACGATGTCCAGCACAGCACCGGCCCGGGTCTCCTCGTCCCGCCGCCGCGCGACGATGCCGTCGGCCATGTCACCGATGCAGTGGATCGCCAGGCCGGAGAACAGGAGCCAGGTCTGACCGGTCGCAATCGAGAGCGTCACGGCCGCGAGGCACCCGGCTGTCCGCACCATCGTGACCCCGTTGGCCAGGGTCAGGATGTTCTCCGTGGGCTCGGGGAGGCAGCCGTGGTGCCCGCACCCTGTCTGGACCGAAGCGGCCTGAGTCGTGGTCCTGCCTCGTCGTATCCCCGGGATCCTCGTCGCTGAGCTCATCACCGCTCCTCGTCTGTCTGCCGATGACTCGACCGTTGCGGAGCCGCGCCGGGCTCGACAGCCGGTTGGCGGCCCGCTTCACGAGGGCTAACCGGGTCGATGAACCGGGATTGCCTCCTTGCCACCCCACCCGAGCACGCGCACGATCGGCGTCATGAGCAGTTGGAGCTCGCCCGTGGTCCGCGCCATCGCCGCGCTGTCCCTGCTGGTGAGCGTGGCGGCCCTCGTGGTGACCGACGTGGTGACCGGGGACCCGTTGCCCGTGCAAACCATCAACCTGTCGGTGATCGCGGGCGGGGCCGCAGTCATGGCAGTCCTGCTGCACCAGTTCACGCCGGACAACAACCTGTGGCGGGTTCTGCTGCTGATCGCCGTCGCCGGACCAGTGGCGGTGGTGCTTTTCGCCGTGGCTCGAGGTCAGTCCGGGCGGCCCGAGGCACTCGTTGGGGCCGTGTGGCTTCTGGACGTCGCCCTCGCCGTGCCTTGGATGCTCTTCTTCGGGCTGTTCCCCGACGGTCACCGCCCGATCCAGAGGTGGCCGTTGCTCGTGTTCGGCTCGGCCCTGATTCTGACCACGGTGTCCATCGTGGCCTGGCTCACCGCGCCCGACGGCGCCCCGCTCCCGGTCCCGGGTCACCTGCCCGGCGTCGGTGCCGCGGTCGGGGGCAGTGGCCTCCATGCCGCTGCAGCGCGGGCGTCCAGCGTGCTCGTCGGTGTCCTGCCTCTCGTGGCGGCGCTGTGCCTTGGTCTGCGCTTCCCACGGTCGGGACCCGTGGTCCGGCAGCAGATCAGGGTGGGGGCAGCCGGCCTGACCGCTGGAGTCCTGCTGGAGGTGGCGCTCCGGACGCTGCCCGGTGTTGAGGCAGGGAAGGTTCACTTCGGTATCGCCTTGGTCGCGGTGGCTGTCGGGGCGTTCGGGGTCGCCGCTGCGCTGTTGCGATGGCGTTTGTGGGTTGTCGACCAGGCCCTGCCTCGAGCGGTTGTGCTCGGGGCGTGTTCGGCCGCATTCACCGCGGCGATCGTCCTCGTGGCCACCATCGCCACCGGTGGGCTGCGCAGGGAGCAGGTGCAGGGCGCGGTCCTCGCGGCGGTCGTGGTGACTGTCCTGGCGCAGGGCTACAGCCGCCGGTTGGAACCCTGGGTGCGCGAGACCGTTTACGGGAAGCGTCCCGGGGGGTACGCCGTGCTCGTCGGCCTCGCCGACGGGTTGGCAACGGAAAGCGCCGAGACGGCGACGAGCCGGATCGTGGACGCGGCGCGCCGCGGCCTTGCGGTGCCCTGGGCCGCGCTGTGGGCTCCGACCGCAAGGCCAGGGGTCTATCGCCTCGCGGCCAAGACCGGCGACGTGCCGGCGGCCGAAGTGGTTCGCCTCGGCGAGAAGGAGTTCTTCGGAACGCGTCCCGCCCGACTTCTCCCTCCGGACGTCGAGCGTTTCGAGCTGCCGGGGGACTCCGCTGCGTCGGCCGTCCTCTCGTCAGACGCGCGGCCGTGGGCGGTGCTGGTTGTCGGGCAGCGGCGCGGCGAGCCGCTGACCGACGGTGATCTGGAGCTCCTCGCGGTCATCTGTCGCGAGGCCGAGCTGGCGCACGACAACCGCCTCCTGCTCGGCGAGGTGGCCGCCAGTTTGGAGGAGCTGAGAGAGCGGGCCCAACAGCTGCGGGTCTCGCGACAGCGCCTGGTCGCCGCCCAGGACGAAGAGCGACGACGGATCGAGCGGGACCTGCACGATGGCGCTCAGCACGAGCTGATCGCGTTGGCGGGGCAGCTGCGCCAGCTTGCCCGGGCCCCGGCCGTGTCCGCGCAGACCTTCGACGCGCTGGCCGACCAGGCCGAGCAGGCGGTGTTCAGCCTGCAGGACCTCGCCCGGGGCATCTACCCAAGCGTCCTGACCGATCATGGAGTCGCGGCGGCGATCCGGTCGTACGTCGGCCGGATGCCCCTCGACGTCGTCCTCGAAATCGCCCCCGAGAGCAGCC
Organism: Sporichthyaceae bacterium; assembly: GCA_040004585.1. Lineage (GTDB taxonomy): Bacteria > Actinomycetota > Actinomycetes > JACCUZ01 > JACCUZ01 > JBDUAP01. The sequence continues at coordinate 10,406 of JBDUAP010000026.1, read as the reverse complement.
GACGGCGGTGGGCGAACGAGCTGGAGGTCGCTCTCTACTTTGTGGCCGTTGAAGCTCTCGGGAACATCAGCAAGCATGCCCACGCGACGACGAGCACGGTCACCCTCGCGGAGCGCGATCCGCACATCGTGCTCGAGATCCACGACGACGGTGTCGGCTTCGAACTAGGGCTGGCGGCCTCGCGCAATGGGCTGCAGCACATGTCCGACCGGATGGCGGCCCTCGGTGGCACGTTGATGGTGGAGAGCCGCCCAGGGGCCGGAACGTGGGTCACCGCTACCGTTCCGACGACGGTGGCATCGGACCCCATGGATGCCACCCCCGTCAGCGACCGGACGCCGACTCTCGGAGATACAGCAGCACCGCTTGGACTCGGCGGTTGACGTCATCGCGTTCGGTCAGCCCGAGTTTCATGAAAACGGCCGCGATGCGCTTTTCCACCGTCCCGGTCGCCAAGTGCGTATCTGCCGCGATGCCGGCGTTGCTGTAGCCCTCGGCCATCAACCGCAGAACATCGAGCTCGCCCTCGCTGAGCTGGGACAGAGGCGACCCCGGTTTGCCCGCCCGCTGAGCGAGCAGTCGCTGCACGATTGCCGGGTCCAGGACGGACCCGCCGGCGGCGACTTCGTGCACGGCTCGGACGAGCTGCTCGGCGTCGCCCACCCGCAGCTTGTGCAGATAGGCGTAGCCCGCGACCCCGTCGGCAAACAACGACCAGATGTACTCCTCGTCGTCGTGCTGGGAGAGCACGACGACGCCGCAACTGGGCAGCATGGCTCTGACCGCGTGCGCCAGGTCGATCCCCTCGGTCGTGTGCGTCGGGGGCATCCGGATGTCGGTGAGCAGGACATCGGGCTTGATGCGCTCGGCCAGCGCCATCGCCTCTGCCGGATCTGCGGCGCAGCCCACGACCTCGATGTTGGGCTGTTCGTCCAGGAGCCGGCGGAGCCCTTCGCGCGTCACGAAGTGGTCCTCCGCGACCAGGACCCTCACCCGGTCGGTCACCCCCACATGATGGCACCGCCGGGGCTACCCGGGCGGGCTCGCGCCGGTTAACCCGGTCAGCGCACGCTGCCAGCCAGGTTGCCGTGTCGGCCCGGGTATCAGAGCATCAGACCGTGAGCGCAGTCGATCTCGAGCAGGCGGTGCCACGGCTTCGCCGTCGCGACATCGCGGTGGCCTTCGCCTTCGCCACGGTGCTCGCCGTCTATCTCCTGGCGCCTCCCCGCGTTCCCGACCTGGCGGCTCAGGTCGCCCGGACGGAGCTGGTGCACCGGGTCGGCCTGACTGTCTGGTGGCCGGGGTGGTTTGGCGGCCTGCACCTGCCGACCTACAGCGCACTCACGCCGATGCTGATGTCGGTGCTGACACCGCCGCTAACAGGAGCGCTCGCCGCAGTCGCCGCAGCTGCAGCGATGTCCCGGCTGCTCCGTTCCTCTTTGCGACCAACAGCGGGCCTCATCGCGTTCCTGGTCACCGACACCGCGAACCTGCTCGATGGGCGGATCACGTTCGGTGTCGGCCTGGCGACCGGGCTCTGGTGCCTGGTGAGCATGCGGCAATCGCCCACGAGACGGCGGGCCGCGACGACGGCCGTTCTGGCGGTTCTCACCTGCTTGACCAGTCCGTTGGCTGGGCTGTTCCTCGGGTTGGCGACCGGTACGCGGCTGATCGTGCACCGTTCATCGGTGCGGCATCCGCTTACCGTCTCTCTCCTGGTCGCGGGCAGTCTGGCTGCCACGGCCCTCCTTTTCCCTGGCGCCGGGTCGATGCCGTTCGATTTCATCAACCTCCTGCCCGCACTGGCGTGCGCCGCGGGCGTCGCTGTCTTCTGCCGAGAGCCGCTGGTCCGGGTCGGCGCTGCGGTGTACCTGCTCGTGCTGGTGGCCTTCGTTGTCTATCCGGGTGCCGTCGGTGTGAACGCCACCCGCCTCGCGTGGGTCTTCACCGTGCCGCTGCTGGTCGCCTGGGCACCGGTGTCACGGCGGACCGTCGCGGTCATCGCCCTTGCCGCGGCGTTGCTGCCGGCCGTCGACCTCGGCAAGCAGCTCGTTGCCGCCTCCGACCCGAGCTCGCAGTCAGTGTTCTACCAGCCGCTGGTGGCTGCGCTTGGTGCGGACCAGGCGGCGCGTCCGCACACGCTCGGGCAGCGTCTGGAGGTAGTCGACACGAGGAACCACTGGGCTTCGGCGCAGATCGCCAGACACCAGGCGCTTGCCCGGGGGTGGGAGAGACAGGCCGATCGCGCCAACAACCCGATCTTCTACGCGACCGGGCCCCTCGACCCGGCGGGCTACCACGCCTGGCTGACTGAGCTCGCCGTCGGCTGGGTGGCCGTGCCCGCTGCCGAGCTCGACTACGCATCGGTGCGCGAGGAAGAACTCGTGTCGACGGGCCTGCCCTACCTCAAGGCGATCTGGTCGAACGACGACTGGACCCTGTACCGGGTGGAGAACGCCGCAAGTCTCGCGTCACCAGGCTCCGTGCTGGAGATCGACGACCGGGGACTGACCATCGCTGCGCAGGCAACGACCGTCAACCTGGCAGTGCGGTGGTCTCGCTACCTCGTCGTGACCAGCGCCTCTGGCGAGCTGGTAGCGGGCTGCGTCGGTGAGCGGGACGGTTGGACGTTCGTCAGGGTTCCTACACCCGGTCCCTACCGGATTGTCGCCGACTTCGACGGTCGGCTGCGGGGTCTGAAGTCCGGGTGCGACCGCTGACCGGACCCTCCGAGTCAGGGCTTCGCCGCGATCTGCCCGGCGAGCTTGAGCACCAGCGCGACGTACCAGTCGGCGTGGTTGTAGTGCCAGACGGCCCGGGCCAGTCCCGCGGGTCCACGGCCACCGCCGTTCGCGCAGAGGTATTTGGCGGCTGAGAAGATCGCGTCAGCCGGATTGTTGATGTCGGCCACCCCGTCCCGGTCGCCGTCCACGCCGTAGGACGCAAAGGTCGCCGGCATGAACTGCATCGGGCCCTGGGCCCCGGCGTACGACATGTTCGTGTTTTGGCCGTGCCCGGTCTCCACCTGCCCGATCGCAGCGAGCACGCTCCACGGCAGCCCCTTGCAGGTGCGGGCGGCGGCGACATAGAACGCACGGAAGTCTCTCGGTACGGCGATCGCGCGGGCCGTCGCCACCCGCTCGGCAGCGCCGCGCTCGACCTGGGCGGCGAGCGCACGCAGTCGGGCGGCTGCGGCTTCGGCCTGCGCCAGTGACTTCGCCCGGGCGCTGAGTCGGGACAGGGTGGCTGCGGCGGTCGCCAGCAAGGCGATCAGCTCGTCATGGCGCTCCGCGACATCGGCGGCAGTGACAACCGCGGCCTCGACATCGGTCTCGAGCGCGCCGGCGCGGGCCAGCAGTGCTGTCGAGGCAGCGCGGCTGTCAACAGCGTCGACTCCGCCGACCTGGACGATGCGCTGAACGTAAGCCACCCGACGGATGGCGTCAGTGACGCTGCTCGCCTCCAGCACGCTCGCGTACAACGCCGCAGAGCCCCCGCCCATGTAGAGGGCCCTGACCCGGCCGTTGTAGGCCCGGCGCGCCCCGGCCGCCCGCAGCAGGGCATCGTCGGCGTCGACATCGGCGCTCACGCTCGTCGTGACACTGTGCGCGAGCTGGCCGAGCGCCTTCTCGTACGCACGCAGGGCGCGGTCCACCCGGGGCTGCAGCGCGGCCAGCTCGGCAGCGGCCTGCCGCGCGGCCTCTTTGGCGTGTGCGGCTGACTCCGCGCGCGCCGGACCGACCGGAAGGCTCCCGAGCAGCAGGACGCCGGCGAGCACAAGCACCAAGCGCCGCGGAGAGGTCACAGTCATACGTCGGCCCGGCTGGAGAGTGCCTTGACCGGCCAACAGGGGGCCTAGGCGTGCCGGAAGCCCGCGAAGCGGTCGCATAGAGTCCGCGCGGTGACGGGTGGGACGGACGCGTGACGGGGCTGGAGATGCTCGCCGTCCTGCTCGCCGGTATTGCGGCCGGCGCGCTCAACGCGATCGTCGGCTCAGGCACCCTCATCACGTTCCCGGTGTTGCTCGCCATCGGTTATCCGCCGGTCCTCGCCAACGTCAGCAACACCGTCGGCCTCACCCCCGGCTCGGTCAGCGGGGCAGTGGGCTATCGGACCGAGCTCGCCGGCCAGCGGGCCCGACTGGTCAGCCTGGGATTCGCCTCGGTGCTGGGTGGTCTGACCGGGGCGGTGCTGCTGCTCACGCTGCCCCCAGGAGCGTTCCGAGCGATCGTCCCTGTGCTCATCGGGATATCGCTGGTCCTCGTCGTGCTCCAGCCACGGCTTTCCCGCCGCCTCGGCGCGAAATCGGACGCTGCGGCTCGGTCGGACCGGCCCGGCGCCGCGCTGCACGCGGGTGTCTACGGCGCGGGCATCTACGGCGGTTACTTCGGTGCGGCTCAGGGCGTGCTACTGATCGGTCTACTGGGTGCCTTCCTGCACGAGGACCTGCAGCGCATCAACGCTGCCAAGAACGTGCTCGCCGGTCTGGTCAACGGGATGGCCGCACTGGTCTTCGTCGCAGTCGCCGACGTGGCCTGGGAGGCGGCGGGGCTGATCGCCGTCGGATCGGTCATCGGTGGCCAGCTGGGAGCGTCGATCGGTCGGCGGGTGCCCTCGCCGGCCCTGCGCGGCCTGATCGTCGTGGTCGGTGTCCTCGCGATCGTCAAGATCTTGGTGGGCTGAGACGGACGGTTCGGCCGTTCGGGTTCCAACCCCCGACTTGAGTCAAGCCCAGGCCTGGATTCGGTGTGCAAGACCTCAAGACCTGCGGCGACCCCTGTGCACTCCGTACCGTCACGACCACGCCGAGTAGTGGGGAGTGCACATGTCAGTCGCCACGATGCAGATCGTCACGGACCACCTGCGCGAGGAAGCATGGAAGCTGTATGTCGAGGCATTTGACCCCTTGCGTCGGCTGGCCGTTCAGCGCCATGTCATGTACGGCGACGAGTTCGAAGCCGTCATGGCGGATCCCCGGGCGGTGAAGTACCTCGTCTTCGACGACAGAGGTGCGCTGCACGGCCTCGCGACGTTGACGAACGATGTCCATTCGGTCCCGCTGGTCTCCCCGGAGTGGTTCGCGCACCGCTGGCCCGAACGCTTCTCGGAGGGGCGGGTCTTCTACATCGGCTTCGTCGGGATTCATCCCCACTCACAGGGTTCGGGCGTCTGCGCCGAACTCGTCGAGGCGATGACCAGGGAGGTCGCCAAGGTCGATGGGGTCGCCGTCCTGGACGTGTGCCGCTACAACCGCGAGACGATGCACCTCCCCAGGCTGGTGGCGGCCCTGTCCTCGACCTGGGCATCACATGTCGAGATGATCGACCTCGACGCACAGAGCTACATCGGCTACGACTTCAAGCGCGCCGGCTGACCACCAAGTCCATCTCATAGTCCTCAGCCGGGGCGGGGCGACCGAACAGCCAGCCCTGTCCGAGATGTACGCCGAGTCGGCGCAGAAGCACGTGTTGGTCTTCGGTCTCGATGCCCTCGGCGACGACATCGAGCTTCATCGCTAGAGACATCGCCACAACCGCCCGGACGATCTCTTCGTCATCCGGGTCATCGGCGATGCCCGACACGAAGCTGCGGTCGATCTTGACCTTCGCAACGGGGAATCGACGTAGGTTGCTGAGTGACGAGTAGCCGGTGCCGAAGTCGTCGACCGCGAGGGTCACGCCGAGATCGCGCAGCTGGGTCAACAACGCAAGCGACATGTCTGGATCGGCAGCCATAGCGGACTCGGTGATCTCCAATACGAGCAACTCTGCTGGAACTGCATACCGGCGCAGCTCTGACTCGACGTGGGCGACCAAGCGTGAGTCCTGCAACTGGCGCGCGGACACGTTCACGGACACCCAACCGAGATTTCGTCCCATGTCGCGCCATCGGGCAACCTGACGGATGGCCTCCGACACGACCCAGGCTCCGATGTCGACGATCAAGCCCGTCTCCTCGGCAACCGGGATGAACTCCAGCGGGGAAACCATGCCACGTTTGGGGTGCGCCCAGCGGAGCAGCGCCTCCAGGCCCACCGCCTCGCCGGTTTCCAGGGACACGATCGGCTGGTAGTGCAAGAGGAACTCGTCGCGCTTCAGCGCGTATCGCAGGGCGAGTTCGGTCTCAACTCGGGCACGCAGTATGTCGCGCATCGACGTGTTGAACTCGACGCAGCGATTCCGGCCAGCCGTCTTGGCGCGGTACATGGCTGTGTCTGCGTCACGCAACAAGCCCTCTGCTGTGGCCGGCGGGGCTGACTCCGCGAGTCCCACGGAGACCGTCGTCACGAAGGTGGTGTCGGTAGCGGCCAGTGGCTCTGCGCACGCCTTGACGACCGCATCGGCAAGCAGCCGCCCGTCGATGTCGTCGTCGGGTGCGAGCAGCCGGGCGACCGCGAACTCGTCGCCACCAACGCGCGCCAGAACGTCGTGCAGACCGAGCAACGCCTTGAGCCGGTCGGCCACCGCGCAGAGCACGTGATCGCCGACCTGGTGCCCCCAGGAGTCGTTGACCAGCTTGAAGCCATCGAGGTCGATGAACAGGAGGTCGACTCGCCCGCCTTCGCGCTCCGTGTGTCGAATCAGCTCGTCCACCTCCGTCACCAGGGCGGCCCGGTTGATGAGCCCGGTCAGCGGGTCATGCCTCGCCTGGTAGCGCAACCCCTCCTGAGATTGCGCATAGCCGCGGACGGCACCGACCGCGCGAACGAGGATCAACAGCGCCACAGCGACTCCGGAGATGCCACCGGCCCAGTCCGCGTCCGCCCGATCGCCGGTCACCACGATGACCCCGGGAACGACCAGGGCAGGGACAAGGATGGCCAGCCGGGACCGGCTCCATGCCTGGATGGGTCGTCGCTGCGGGCGGCTCAGCGCCGTCATCGACGGATGCAGCGCGGCAGCGCCAAGGAGGCAGAACGCCAGGATGAACGGCAGGTCGAGCAGCGGTGAGCCCACGACCTTCCCTTGCGTACCGATCTGGGCATACCCCAGGTCGCCCGCCAGCGTCCCGGTAGCGGTCGCGATCAGGAGCCAGTAGGCCGGGACCCGGTCCGCCGAGGTCCAGAAGAGCAGCAAGGCAACGAACAAGACCACCACGTCGATCACGGGGTAGAGGCCCTGAAGGATTGCGAAGAGCGATAGGTGACCCCGGGCGACGGCAGTGGGAAGCGTGAACAGGGCCAAGGCGACAGGGGCTGCCGCGGCCACGACGATCAACCCGTCGATCAGCTCATCGAGCCCCCGCTGAGCGGACTGGCGCGCCCGCAAGATGGCAAGAACAGCCGCGACGGTGAGGGCGTAACCCAGCAGCGAGGCCACGTCCGACAGGGGCGCCTCCGGCCGACCTGCGAGCACTTGGCGCAGCATTGCGCCAACGATGAAGCTCACGCTCGCGCCCGCGAAGAGCGCCCAAGGGAGCGGCCGTTCCGGGCGGTTTCGGCCGATGCCCGCGAGGATCGCTCCGGTCCCCGCAATGCCCGCGACGATGGTCGGGACGGTCGCCGCCGGAGACTCTCGCAGCAGGAGAAGCAGCACGGCGAGGAACGCGCCGAACCCGACGAAGGACCATGCCCACCAGGCGGGCAGTCCGCGCCGATCTTGCCTCGTCGCCCGCTTCCGGGTCGCCCGCATGGACCTTCCTTCTTTCGTCCTGTTTGTCGATCGACCGGAAATGGGACTCGGTTGAGCAAAATCCGGTAGGCAAGGATCAGCTCATGACGTCTGTTGTCACAGAGCCTGGGGATCCCCGGCTCAGCGACTATCTCCGCCTGACCGACGTGGCGCTGCGCCGGCTCAAGGAGCCCGCCGAGGGCCTCTTCATCGCCGAAGGGGAGAAGGTCATACGCCGGGCGCTCGCCGCGGGTTACCCGCTGCGCTCGCTCCTGCTCGAGGAGAAGTGGCTTGACAGCCTCGGCGACGTGGTTGCGGCGGCCGATGTCCCGGTCTACCTGGCCGGCCGCGATGTGCTCGACGCAGCCACCGGGTACGCCGTGCACCGGGGCGCCCTGGCGTCGATGTCGCGGACCGAGCTGCCTGGCGCGGCGGAGCTGGTCGAGGGTGCGTCCCGTCTCGCCGTCCTCGAGGACGTGAACGACCACACCAACGTCGGCGCGATCTTCCGTGCCGCTGCCGGCCTCGGCATGGACGGTGTCCTACTCAGCCCGAGGTGCGCAGACCCGCTGTACCGGCGGTCGGTCAAGGTGTCGATGGGCGCGGTGTTCGCGCTTCGCTACGCGCGCCTGGACTCCTGGTCCGCGGGTCTCCGCCTGTTGCGCGACGCCGGTTTCACCACGGTGGCGCTGGCCCCCAACGAGGGGTCGCTGACCTTGAAGGAGCTCGCCGACCAACACCGACCCCGGCTCGCTCTGCTGCTGGGTGCCGAGGGGACAGGTCTGCGCCCGTCCACTATCGCAGCGGCCGACCTCTCGGTGCGCATCCCGATGGCCCGCGGGGTGGACTCGCTGAACGTCGCGGCCGCCGCGGCCGTGGCGTTCTACGCGACCGCTCAGAGCCGGCGGTAACGGGACTCGGCGAACGAGTAAGCCCCGAAGCAGATCAGGCCTATAGCGGCGAGCACCAGCAGGACCTTGCCGAACGGCGCCTCCGCCAGTGTCCTCAGGGCGGCGTCGGGACCCACTCCCTTCTTCGGGTCTTGCTCCAGCGCGGCCTTGATGACCAGCGACCCGATCAGGGCCGCGACCAGCCCGCGGGCCAGGTAGCCCGCTTGCCCGAGGCGGCGCACCACGGTGTAAGTCGTGCGCCCCATCTCCTCGTGCTTGAGCTGCTTCTCGAAGTCGGTCTTGAGCCCGCGCCAGGCAAGGGCGAGCCCGATGCCGATGATCAGGATCCCGATGATCACCATGATCGTCTTACCGCCCGGGGCGTCCAATAGTCGGGAGCTCAGATTCTTCCCGCCTCCGCCGCCGCTGCCCATGGCGAACCTGGCTGCGGTGATGCTGATCGCGATATTTGCCACCCCGCTGGCGACGGACTCGACCCGCTTGAGCGTGCGCTTCTTCTCGTCGGTCTCCTCGCGGCGCCCCCAGATGCCCTCACCCAAGCGCCACAAGCCGTAGGCCAGCATCCCAGCGGCTACGACCCACAGCAGGAAGCGGCCGAAGGGCTGCTCGGCGATCTTGGCCAGCGCGCCTTTCTGGTCGGTCCGAGCCGAACCGCCGCGAGCCACCTCGATTGCGAGCACACCGACCAGCACGTAGATGAGGCCACGTGCGGCCAGGCCGACCCTGGCCATCCGGGCGAGCCAGTCACTGTTCGCGGCGCGCGAGCCGGCGGCAGAGGTGGCAAAGGGGGCATGGGACATGGGGGTCTCCTCGGTGCGGGGGCGCGCACAACGTGGCGGGACCATACCCGCCGTCAGGCGCGCGAAAGCCCGCGCTCGCCTACGATCGAGAACGAGATGAGGGGAGTCGGCGTGCCACTGGGACGGATGACGGCCGCAGCGAGCCTGTGCCTGCTGCTGATGACGGCCTGTGGTGCTGGCAACGGTGGGCGAACGGCGCCGCAGGCGGGGACCAAGCAGGCCAGCACCCCGTCGGCCACCACATCCAGTCCCACCGCCTCGGGTGAGCCGTCGTCGGCGCCGCTGCGCGCCGGTGAGCGGTTCCTCGACCTGCCGATGCCGGACGGCGCCTACTCGCCAGTCGCCCCGCGGGGCGGCAAGGACGAGTACCGCTGCTTCCTGCTCGATCCCGCCCTCACCGCGGACACGTTCGTCACCGGCGCCCAGGTCCTGCCCGGACGCGAGGAGATCGTCCATCACGCCATCATCTTCCGGGTCGGGCCGGGTGAGGTGGCCATGGCCCAGCAGGCCGACCAGGGCGATCCGGGCACCGGCTGGACCTGTTTCGGCGGCACCGCGTTCCCTGGCCGTGGCGGAGCGAACGCCGTCAGCGCGCTGGACTCCGCGCCCTGGCTGTCCGCGTGGGCGCCCGGCGGTGGCGAGAACGTCTTCGGCGCCGGGACGGGGGTGCTGCTGGCCGCGCGGAGCCGGCTGATCATGCAGGTCCACTACAACCTCCGCAACGGCGTCGCCCCCGACGACAGCGGCTTGCGGCTGCGGCTGGCCGACGGCCATGCCCACCTCGCGCAGCTACAGACGATGCTGCTCGTCGGGCCGGTCGAGCTGCCCTGCGCGAAGGGGGAGACCGGCCCCCTGTGCGACCGCGAGTCAGCAGTGCTCGACCTCATGCAGCGCTTCGGGTCCGGGTCGGGAGCGACCGTCGCTGGTCTGCAGCTGCTGTGCGACGGCAACGTGCTCGAACCGCGCGCCGGGCCGACCCAGCGCTGCGACCGGCGGGTCAGCGCTCCGATGATGGTCCGTGCCGCGGCGGGTCACATGCATCTGCTCGGCCGCTCGATCAAGGTCGAGCTCAACCCGGGTACGCC
>JBDUAP010000274.1:0-4121 GCA_040004585.1 Sporichthyaceae bacterium | reverse complement strand
TCTCGATCTCGGCGTCGATGTCGACGGCTAGGCCCTCGCTGCCCAGCGGCACGGGACTGCTCTGCGACATCGGTAGCGGGCCCGGACTGATCGCGCTTCGCGCGGACCTCGACGCGCTCCCCGTGGGAGACGACAAGGACGTCCCGTACCGCTCGACCGTGCCCGGGATCTGCCATGCCTGTGGCCACGACGTGCACACCGCTGCGTTGCTCGGTGCCGGCCTGGCCCTCGCCGACCTCGACCGAGCCGGACACCTGGCCGGCCGCGTGCGGTTGGTCTTCCAGCCCGCCGAGGAGGCCACGCCGGGCGGTGCCCTCGACGTGATCGCGGCCGGTGGCCTCGACGGGGTCGAGCGAATCCTCACGATCCACTGCGACCCGCGCGCGGCACTCGGCCAGGTCGGCATCCGGGCCGGCGCGATCACCGCGTCCGCGGACACGCTACGCGTCCGGCTGCGCGGCCCGGGCGGGCACACCGCCCGCCCGCACCTGACGGCCGACCTGGTCTATGCGCTGGGGCGCGTCGTGACCGAGCTGCCCGCCGCGCTGTCCCGCCGGGTCGACCCGCGCGCCGCGCTCGTGCTCGTGTGGGGGCAGATCTCCGCCGGAAACGCCGACAACGCGATCCCGCAGGTCGGCGAGGTCTCCGGCACCATCCGCACGCTCGACGCCGCTGCCTGGGAGGCGGCGCCCGAGCTGGTGCGCACGCTCGTGCCGCAGATCGTCGCGCCCTACCGCGTGCAGGCCGAGGTCGAGTACGTACGAGCGGTGCCGCCGGTCGCCAACGATGCCACCTGCGTCGACCTACTGGCCACCGCGGCGCGGTCGACCGAGGGACCGGACTCAGTTGTCGCCACGGAGCAGAGCCTGGGTGGCGAGGACTTCGCCTGGTACCTGGAGAAGGTCCCCGGCGCGCTCGCCCGGCTTGGCGTCGTCGGGCCTGGCGGCGGGTCGTACCTCGGTGACCTGCATCAGGGCAGCTTCGACGTCGACGAGAGCGCGATCGCGATCGGCGCCCGCGTGCTCGCTGGGGCGGCTTTGCTTGCGTTCCGGTAACGCCCACCTGGGATTTGGTCGCGTTGGCCGGACCGGGCTCGGGATGCGGCTAGGCTGCCCGGCGACCAAGCGCCGGTCCCAGTGATGGGCCAGGGCGCGATCCGGTGGAAGGAGACACCCTCGATGCGGGTGACCAAGGTTGTTGGGGTGCTGCTCGCCGGTGCCCTGGTTCTGGCCGCGTGTGGCGGTAGCAGCGGCAACAAGCCAAGCGGGACCAGCACGACAAAGAAGACCGTCAAGGTCGGCCTGGCCTACGACATCGGCGGCCGGGGTGACAAGTCGTTCAACGACTCTGCGGCGGTCGGCCTCGAGAAGGTCAAGACCGGCCTCAACCTCGACATCAAGGAGCTCTCTGCGAAGGCCAACGAGCCCAACTCAGACAAGGAAGAGCGGCTACGGCTGCTCGCCAAGGGCGGGTACAACCCGATCGTCGCTGTCGGCTTCGCCTATGCCGACCCGCTGAAGGTCGTGGCCAAGGAGTTCCCGAACGTCCAGTTCGGGATCATCGACGGTGTCGTTGACGGTGCCACCAACGTCGAGGACCAGGTCTTCGCTGCCGAGCAGGGGTCCTTCCTTGTTGGCGTTGCGGCCGCTCTGAAGAGCAAGAAGGGCTCGGTCGGGTTTGTCGGCGGTTGCACCGTTCCCCTGATCAACACCTTCGAGGCCGGCTTCCGGGCCGGTGTCGAGGCGGGCAAGCCGGGCACCAAGATCACGTCGAAATACCTGTCCACGCCGGCCCAGAAGTGCTCGGGCTTCAACGACCCCGCGGCAGGTCAGACGACGGCGACGGGAATGTTCGAGGGCGGCGCTGATGTCGTCTACCAGGTGGCCGGTGGTTCCGGTGGTGGTGTCTTCAAGGCAGCCCAGGCTGCAGGCGACATGGCCATCGGCGTCGACGCCGACCAGTACCTGTCCGCGGACGCCTCGGTAAAGGACGTCATCATCACGTCGATGCTCAAGCGCGTCGACAACGCGGTGTTCGACTTCGTCGAGCGGGCGAGCAAGGGCGAGTTCAAGGCAGGTATCCACCAGTGGGACCTGACCAACGAGGGCATCGGGTACGCCACCAGCGGCGGCAAGATCGACGACATCAAACCTAAGCTCGAGGAGTACAAGGCGAAGATCATCAGTGGCGAGATCAAGGTTCCGACCAAGCTCTAGGAGTTCGGCCGGAATCGATCGCAGTCGTCACCAGGAAGCCTCTCCATGAGGCACCTGTCTTGCGTCGACCGGGCTCGGAGGGAGTACGTTCCCTCCGGGCCCGGTCGGCGTTGACGGTCCTGCCCGCTGTCAGGCAGTCACTCCGAGGAGAGCCGTCATCGACACCGTGCACGCAGGCCCCCCCGCCGTGGCGCTTGAGGGCATCACCAAGCGCTTCCCCGGTGTGGTCGCCAACCGCGACGTCAACATCGTGGTCGAGCGCGGCACTGTCCACGCCATCGTGGGCGAGAACGGCGCCGGCAAGTCCACGTTGATGAAAATCCTCTATGGCATGCAACGCCCCGACGCAGGAACGATCCGCATCGACGGCCAGGAGCAGTCATTCCACTCGCCGCAGCAGGCGATCAAGGCCGGCATCGGCATGGTCCACCAGCACTTCATGCTCGCCGACAACCTCACCGTGCTCGAGAACGTCGTCCTCGGCGCCGAGATCGTCGCCGGCATCGGCGCCGAAGCGCGGGAGCGCATCACGACGATCTCCGACTCCTACGGCCTCGGCGTGCGGCCAGACGTCCTGGTCGAACAGCTCGGCGTCGGCGACCGGCAACGGGTCGAGATCCTCAAGGTTCTCTACCGGGGCGCGCGCATCTTGATCCTGGATGAGCCGACCGCGGTGCTGGTGCCCCAAGAGGTCGATGAGCTGTTCGGCAACCTGCGCGAGATGAAGTCCGAAGGGCTGACCGTTCTCTTCATCTCCCACAAGCTCGACGAGGTGCTCTCGGTCGCCGACGCCATCACCGTCATCCGTCGTGGCACGACGGTCGCGACGGTGTCGCCCACCGAGGTCACCGCGAGGAGGCTCGCAGAACTCATGGTCGGGAGCGAGCTCCCCAGCCCCGAGACGCGCCAGTCGACAGTGACCGACCGACCCGTCCTGACCGTTCGCGATCTCACCGTCACCGATGCGGACGGCCGCGCGGTCATCGAACGGGTCTCGTTCACCATCCACGCGGGCGAGGTCCTCGGTGTGGCCGGTGTCGAGGGCAACGGCCAGGCCGAGCTCGTCGAAGCAATCATGGGCATTCGGCCCGCGACGGGGCAGATCGAGCTCGAAGGCGTCGAGCTCTCGCGTTGGAGCACGCGCAGACGACGGGAAGCCGGCATCGGCCACATCCCCGAGGACCGACACCGGCAGGGCCTGCTCCTCGAGTCACCGCTCTGGGAGAACCGGATGCTCGGCCACCAGACGCAGCCCCCGAACGCGAAAGGCTTCCTCCTCGACCTGACCGGTGCCCGCAAGGACACCGAACGGCTCATCGAGCTCTACGACGTGCGTACGCCAGGCATCGACGTCAAGGCGGCGGCGCTCTCCGGCGGCAACCAGCAAAAGCTCATCGTGGGTCGCGAGATGCGCCACGAGCCGAAAGTGCTCATCGCCGGACATCCCACGCGCGGGGTCGACGTCGGCGCCCAGGCCGCGATCTGGGACCACATCCGCGCCGCCCGCGCCGCGGGCATGGGGGTGCTGCTGATCTCGGCCGACCTCGACGAGCTGATCGGCCTGTCAGACACGCTCAAGGTAATCCTCCGGGGACGGTTCGTCGCGGATGCCGACCCCGCAACCGTGACACCAGAAGAGCTGGGCTCCGCGATGACCGGTGCTGGCGACAAGGCTCCCGAAGGGACCGTGGACGCGTCATGAAGCGACTCGATCTCCGCGGTGCGGGCCTGACGTTCGCGGCCCCCGTCGCCGCCCTGCTGATTGCTGCTCTCCTCTCCTCTGTTGCGCTCGTCATCAGCGGCATCGACCCCCTCTTTGCGTTCCGGCGGATGTTCGAGTACGGCACCGACCGGGACAGCCTCGTCGACATCCTCAACCGGTCGAGCTACTACCGCATCGCCGCG
>JBDUAP010000273.1:0-4135 GCA_040004585.1 Sporichthyaceae bacterium | reverse complement strand
ACACGGCTGCCGCTCGCTGGGTCGATAAGGACCAGGGCATCTGGGAGGTGCGCGGCGACCCGCAGCACTTCCTCTACTCGAAGGTGATGTGCTGGGTCGCGCTGGACCGGGCGATCGCGCTGGCACCGTTGCTGCAGGCGCAGGACCGCGTGTCCGGCTGGGCCGCCATGCGCGACGAGATCCATGCGATGGTGCTCCGCGACGGCTGGAGCGACGAGGCAAAGGCGTTCACCCAGTACGTCGGGTCGACCGACCTGGACGCCTCCAACTTGATGTTGGCGATCGTCGGCTTCCTACCGCCGGACGACCCGCGCCTGATCGCAACGATCGATGCCACCGAAGAACGGCTCACCGACGACCGCGGCCTGGTCTACCGCTACCGCACCGAGGGCGGGGTCGACGGGCTGGCGGGCGAGGAGGGGACGTTCCTGCTCTGCACCTTCTGGCTCGCACAGGCGCTCGCCCTGTGCGGCCATGTGGAGCGGGCCGAAGCGGTGTTCGAGCGGGCGGCGGCGTTCGTCAACGATGTCGGCCTGCTGGCGGAAGAGGTTGACGCCGAGACCGGGGAGCTGCTCGGCAATTTCCCGCAGGCGTTCAGCCACATCGGCCTGGTGAACGCCGCGTGGGCGATCAGCGAGGCGCGCGGGCGGGCCACGCGGTGACCGCGGACAGTTCCGTTCGATCGGCGCCCCGACCCGCCGGCGCGGATGAGGGCGAGCTCCTCGACCGGCTCCGGCGTGGGGACGAGACGGCGTTCACCACCATCGTCACCGGCTGGTCGCCGATGATGCTGCGCGTGGCGCGCGGCCACGTGTCGACCGAAGCGTCGTGCGAAGAGATCGTGCAGGAGACGTGGATGGCCGTCATCCGTGGGCTCGACGGGTTCGAGGGGCGGTCATCGTTGCGCACGTGGGTGTTCCGGATCCTCACCAACCTGGCAAAGACCCGCGGTGTGCGCGAAGCACGTTCGGTGCCGATGTCGTCGTGGGCGCCGGCGGATGACGGCCCGACAGTGAACCCCAACCGGTTCCGCCCGGCCGACGACGGCTACCAGCACAACTGGACGCCCGTCGGCGCTCCGACCCCATGGCTGCCCGGCCCGGAGCAGTCGGCGGTGGCCGGCGAGACTCGGCGACTCCTCGGCATCGCGCTGCAGGAGCTGCCCGAGCGCCAGCGCACCGTCGTGACGCTCCGCGACGTGCACGGGATGTCGTCGGACGAGGTCTGCGCGACGCTCGGCCTGAGCGCTGCGAACCAGCGCGTCCTGCTGCACCGCGGCCGGGCCAGGCTTCGTGCGGTCCTCGAGGACTACTACCGAGGCGCGGGGGTGGAGACGTCATGACCGAGGGCACCCGGAGCTCCGCAACCGGCCTGACCATCAGCTGTCAGGAGGTCGTCGAGCTGGTGACCGACTATCTCGAGGGCGAGCTGGACGACGCCACCCGCGCCGAGCTTGAGGCGCACCTGGCCCTGTGCCCGGGCTGCGGCATCTACCTGGAGCAGATGCGCCAGACCATCGACGAGCTGGGGCACGTGCCGGTCGAGAGCCTGAGCGAGCAGGCGCAGAACGACCTGGTGGCCGCTTTCCGCACGTTCCATGCGCCGGGCACCGGGACCTGAGGGCTGCGGACGATGGACTGCCAGGAGCTCGTCGAGCTCGTCACCGACTACCTCGAAGGAGCGCTCCCTGAGGCCCGCGCGAGCGAGGTGGAGGCGCATCTGCGGGAGTGCGTCGACTGCCTCCGTTACCTCGGCCAGATGCAACTCACCGCCCAGCTGCTCGGTCGACTTCCCGTCGACTAGACGGGCGAGCGGGGCAGATCAAGGCTTGGCGTAGTTCGCGGCACCCTTGAACTCGAAGCCCACGAAGTCCTCGTCACCTTCCACCCAGGCGTCATGTCCGGGCGCGATCCGGTAGGCCTCTCCTGCTGAGACCGTGTGCTGAGAACCGTCGTCATGCGTCACTGATATCCGGCCCGAAGACACGTATCCGACGTGATCGACCTGGCAGGACTCGGTCCCGACGAGCGGCTTGACGCATTCCGACCAGCGCCACCCGGGTTGGAAGGTGAAGCGACCCACCTCTGTGTCGCCGAGGCGGACCACATCGATCCTGGTCTTGTCGGGTGTGCGTGTCTCGTCGGGCTGGTCGAAGCTCTTGCTCTCGATGCTTGTCATCTGTCCCTCACCGGCTTGGGGTTCCGAGTCCCTCAGGCCTAGCACCGGCCCCGCAGCGTGGCAATAGCTAGGCGTTCGGGTCCGGACCGGGGTCCTCGCCGGCCACCCGAGTGGCCAGCCGGGCAAGGTACATCTCCCAGCCGCCGGTGTGGTGGGTGCGCTCCTGCTCGTCGGGCAGGCCGTGGTGACGCAGCACCACTCGGGTGCCCTCGGCCTCGGGCTCGAGGGTCACCTCGACGCGGGTGCTGCCGGGCGGGACCGCCTCGTTCGTGGTCCAGCCCCAGGTGAAGACCAGCCGTCGCGGCGGGTCGACCTCGACGAACTCCCCAGCGGTCTCGACGCCGTCGCGCATGTGCACGCAGTACTCACCGCCGGCGACGGGGTCGAGCCGGGCCGTCGTACCCATCCACTGCACGTAGCGGCCCGGGTCGGTGAAGTAGGGGAACACGGTCGCCGGCTCGGCGGCGATGTGGATGCTGACCTCGAGCGCCTGCGGGTCGTCCACCCGGGGCTCGGTCACCTGGCGTCCTTGTCTCGTTGCTCAGCCTCGGCCAGGTCCTTGATCCGGCCCAGGCCCTGTTGCCAGTGGGCCTCGACGACCGCGCGCAGCGGGCCGAGCGCGACCTGGTCGGCGCGGTAGCGGCGGCTGTTGCCCTCGCGGCGCTCGGTCAGGAAGCCAGCGGCCTTCAGCAGGGTGAGGTGCTGGCTGACGGCCGGCCAGGTGACGTCGAACTCCGCGGCGATCTCGCCGGCCGACAGCTCGCGGTCCCAGACCAGCTCGAGGATACGCAGCCGGCGGGGGGCGGCGATCACCTGCAACGGTTGCACCCGGCGTACCTCCTCTGTTGCCATCCTGCCGCCTTGCCCGGACTGGGTTGACTCAGGAATCTATTTTAGATACTACTTAAATAGTTCTCTGGTCCACAACCCCTGGAGGTCCGCCATGGCGCACCGCACAACTCTCGCCGTCGACGTGCCGGCCGACGCCGACCGCGTCTTCGAGATCCTGTCCACCACCGAAGGCCAACGCGCCTTCTGGACCGCTGACTGCGACGTCTCCGCCGACCGGGCCCGGTTCGGCTTCGCCGCCGCGCCGGTCGATCTCGAGGTCGACGTGACCACCGAGGCGGGCAAGCTGGTGCGGATGACGGTGACGTCGGGATTCCCGTTCTGGGAGGGCTCCACCTGGGAGTGGGAGCTCGGTCCGGCCACCCGCGCCGAGTCCGGCACCGGCGTGCTGTTCCGCCACTACGGCTTCGGCGACGGCTACGCCGAGAGCGACCTCGGGCACACCGCGCAGACCTGGGCATTGGTGCTCGACCGGTTGGCCAAGTACGTCGAGTCCGGCAACCCGCAGCCGTTCTTCCCGGCGTCTGGATGACGGTCGACGTCCGACCTTCCGTGCTGGTGCGCCGGCCGCGCGCCGAGGTCGCCGCGTTCATGTTCGACCCGGCGAACGACCTGCGTTGGACCGGCGGCATCACGTCGAGCCGGCCCGCCCAGCCCGGGCCGCTTCGCGAGGGCGCGACCGTCGTGCGCACCGCGCGGTTCCTGGGGCGGACCTTCGACTACGGCTACGTCGTCACCGCCCACCAGCCGGACGAGCTGGTGGAGCTGAAGGTCGACAAGCCGTTCCCGATGCTGGTGCGCTACGAACTGGCCGACGCGCAGTACGGGACGACCGTGGCGATCCACGCGAGCGGATCACCCGGCCGGTTCTTCGGATGGGCGGCGCCGGTGATGTCCCGGCAGGTGCGGCGCAGCATTGCCGCCGACCTCGACCGGTTGCGGGCCTGCCTGGAGTCGTGAGGCTCAGGTGGTGCAGCTGAGCTTGCGCTTGACCGTGGAGCAGGTGACGGTGCGGGTCGCCGTGGTGGCGGGTGCCTGGCCGTCCGTGAGCCTGACGGTGTAGCTGCCCTTGGCAGTGTAGGTGGCCGACACCGGGCTGCCGGTCGCC
>JBDUAP010000272.1:0-4138 GCA_040004585.1 Sporichthyaceae bacterium | reverse complement strand
TGCCGGGCACCAGCCGCAGCCCACCACGCTCAGCGTCACGACCGACATCATCACGACCGCGGCGGTGCTTGCCGCCGCGCCCGCCATGTGGGTCGCGTGGGTCGTGGTGCTTGGCCATGCCAAAGAACCTACGGGCCACCACCGACAGTTCCACCGACAGAACGAGCCCGGAACCCCTTTATCCACATAGAAATTTCGGACTTTCTCAAATTCGTCGCCTGTGGATATCTTTCAGCGTTTCAGGCACCAACCTTGTGCTCAGAAGCCGAGCCGGCGCAGCTGCCGTGGGTCCCGCTGCCAGTCCTTGGCCACCGTCACGTGTAGGTCGAGGAACACCGGCGTACCCAACAACGCCTCGATCCCCCGGCGCGCTTCGGTGCCAATCTCGCGTAGCCGCGCGCCCTTCGGTCCCAGCACGATCGCCTTCTGACTGTCCCGCTCGACATAGAGGAAGGCATGGATGTCGAGCATCGGCCGGTCCGCGGGTCTGTCCTCGCGAGCGAGCATCTCCTCCACGACGACCGCGATCGAGTGCGGCAGCTCATCGCGCACCTTCTCCAGCGCCGCCTCGCGAATCAGCTCGGCGACCATGACCTGCTCCGGCTCGTCGGTGAGCTCGCCGGCGGGATAGAGCGGCGGCGACTCGGGCAGCAGCGCGGCGAGCAACGAGGCGAGCAGCTCGACCTGCTCGCCAGCCACCGCGGACACCGGCACCACTTCGGCCCACTCCAGACCCGACTGCTCACCGAGGCGGCTCACCGCCATCAACTGCTCGGCGACCTTCTCCCGGCCCACCCGGTCGGTCTTGGTGACGATCGCCACGATCGGCGTCTTGCCAACCTGCGCCAGCTCTCGCGCGATGAAGCGGTCACCGGTCCCGATCGGCTCGTCAGCTGGCACGCAGAAGCCGATGACGTCGACCTCCGCCCAGGCGTTGCGGACCTCAGCGTTCAACCGCTCGCCCAGGACGGTCCGCGGCCGGTGCAGTCCCGGTGTGTCCAGCAGCACGAGCTGCGCCTCAGGCCGGTGCACGATGCCGCGCACGACCCGTCGCGTCGTCTGCGGCTTGCTCGACGTGATCGCGACCTTCTCCCCCACCATCGCGTTGGTCAGCGTCGACTTGCCCACGTTGGGCCGTCCGACGAAGCAGGCGAACCCCGACCGGTGCTCTGACCCGACGCTCACCGCGTGACTGCGTGGTCAGCAGCGGCCCCGAAGTCCGGAGTGTCCAGCGGTTCACGCTCGCCTGCGAGGTAGCCGCCCACCACGTTGACGATGGCGACGAGAGGAACGGCGATCAGGGCACCGAAGATCCCCGCGACGACGGTGCCGGTGGCAATGGCGAGTACGACGGCGAGCGGGTGAACCCGGACCAGCCTCCCCATCAGGAACGGCTGCAAGACGTGACTCTCGATCTGCTGCACCGCGATCACACCCGCCAGCATGATCAGAGCCACCACCGGACCACCGTCCACCAAGGCCACAGCCACCGCCGCGATGCCGCTGATCGTGGCGCCGACGACAGGAATGAACGCACCGAGAAAGACCAGGACCACGATCGGTAGGACGAACGGCACCCCCAGGATGAGCGCCACCAGTCCGATGCCGAGGGCGTCGGTGGCAGCGATCACCATCGTCGCCCGAACGTATGACGTGAGGACTGCCCAGGCACGCTCTCCACTCCCGTGCACCCGGCCTCGTGCGCGGGCGGGGAACAGGCCCACCATCCATGACCAGATGCCGCGACCGTCGTACGTGAAGAAGATCGTCGAGAACAGGGCAATGAAGATGCCCGCAACGAGGTGGCCCGCGGTGGTCGTGGCCGCTAGCAGCTTGCCGCTGATGTTGCCGCCTCCAGCACCGCCGACGCCCGCCTGCACCCGATCGAAGAAGCTGCGCACCTGCGCGCGTTGGAGGCCCAGGTCGGTGAGGTACTTCTCCAACTTGACCAGGCTCGAGTCGAACGAGGCCCGCAGGTCACCGAAGCCGGCCGAGAGCTGCTGGGCCACCAGCGCAACGAGCGCGACCAACACCACCAGGCCCGTCACCACCACCAATGCAGTGGCCAACGACCGTGGCATCCACCGCTGCAGGCGGTCCACGATCGGCGAGGCCACCGCACACAGCAGCAGCCCGACGATGACTGGCACGAGCACGACGGAGAGCAGGGCGGAGAGCCGCAGAACGACGTAGAGAAAGGCGGCGACAACCAGCAGCCGCCACGACCAGGCCGCGGCGAAGCGCAGCAGGAACGGAACCGTCACGCCGTCCGGCGGGGTCGCTGGTGCGGCGACGACCACCGGTGGTGCGTCGGTGGCCTGTCGTGGCCGGCGGCGGCCGATCATGGCTTGGCGGGGGCAGAGCGGCGTACGCCGGCAGGGTCGGCGATCAGGACGGTCGTCACCGAGACGTCTGCGAGCACCGCCCGGTCCTCGTCACGCAGCTCCTCGAGGTTTCCGACCACGGCGACGGCCTCGAGTGTCGTCGAACCGCTGGACACCGCAGCAGCGACGACCGCTTGGACCGCACTGAGCCGTAGCGACGACAGGTCGACGGTGGCCGCGACATAGGTGCGGCCGGTCTCGTCGCGCACCGCAGCACCCTCCGCGGCACCGATTCGAGCCCGGGCCGAGCGGGCCAGCGTGATCAGCTTCGCGTCCTCGGGCGGCGGGCCCTCAGCGGCCTCCCCGGACGGCTCAGACATCGGCCCGTTCCGCCGACTCGAGCGTCTCCGCCGAGTCACCCGTCTCAGCCGGCTCCGGCGACCGTTCGTCGCCGTTGATCCTGCGCACCAGCACCGTGCCGATGCGGTTGCGACGGCCGTGCGCGGTCTCGGCCGTGAGCTCAAGCCCGTCGACCACGGCGCGGGCCCCCTGGATCGGGACCCGGCCCAGGTGCTTGGCCAGCAGGCCCCCCACGGTGTCGACGTCGTCGTCGTCGAGGTCGACGTTCATGCGCTCGGCGAGTTCGTCGACGTGCAGCCGGGTGCTCACCCGCAGCGAGCCGTCCTCGAGCTCCTCGACCAACGACTGCTCCACGTCGTACTCGTCGGTGATCTCACCCACGATCTCCTCGATGACGTCCTCGATGGTCACGAGGCCCGCGGTGCCGCCGTACTCGTCGACCACGATCGCGATGTGGGTCTGCTGTGCCTGCATCTCGCGCAGCAGCTCGTCCACGGGCTTGCTCTCCGGCACGAAGGTGGCCGACCGCATCACCGACTCGACCAGCTCCGCCGACTCGCTGTCGCGGTAGTCGTGGATCCGGCGGATGAGATCTTTGAGGTAGACCACGCCGACCACGTCGTCGGAGCCGTCGCCGACGACCGGGATGCGGCTGAAGCCACTGCGGAGCGCGAGCGAGAGCGCCTGCCGCAGCGTCTTCTCCCGCTCGACGAACACAACATCGGTTCGCGGCACCATCACCTCGCGCACCATCGTGTCGCCGAGCTCAAAGACGGAGTGGATCATCACCCGCTCGCGGTCCTCGATCAGCTTGTTCTCCTGCGCCAGGTCGACCAGGTCACGCAGCTCGGCCTCGGAGGCGAACGGGCCGTCGCGGAACCCCTTGCCGGGTGTCAGCGCGTTGCCGACCAGGATCAGCAGCTGCGGGATCGGGCCCAGCACGCGAGCCAGTGGGTAGGCGAACCGGGCGGCGACCAGAGCCACCGACGGCGCGTGCTGGCGGCCGAGCGTCCGCGGTGACACACCGACGGCGACATAGGAGACGAGGATCATCGAGATGCCTGCGACCGCGATGGCCTGCCAGGTGCGGTCGAAGCGCGCCAGGCAGACCGTCGTCACGAGGACCGTTGCGAGCAGCTCACAGCTGACCCTGAGCAGGGTGAGCAGATTCAGGTAACGCGCCGGATCGGCCACGACCTGCGCCAGCCGGGCAGCCCCGCGGCGCCCCTCGCGCTCGAACCCCTCGGCCACGACCCGCGAAACCCGCGACAGGGCTGCCTCGAAGCTCGCGAAGATCCCGCCGAGCAGAACCAGCAGCACGGCGGTCGCGATGAGCGAGATGTCGAGGCTCACCGGATCGGCTCCGTGCCGGCGCCGCTGTCCTGCCACGACCGCAGCAGGTCACGCTGCAGGTCGAACATCTGCTTCTCCTCGTCGGGCTCCGCATGGTCGTA
>JBDUAP010000271.1:0-4139 GCA_040004585.1 Sporichthyaceae bacterium | reverse complement strand
GGAGGATGGAAAGACCTGCCGCTGCACGCATATTGTGCCGTTCTCGCGCGGCGGCGGTCATCGCTCGGGGCAGATCCGGCCTTGAGTTGTGGGGCTACAACTCCAGCTGGTCCAGCCCAGGCACGTTGGCCGCCGCACCCAAGAACAGCAGCAGGCCGATCAGCACGGCAACGGCGTGCGGCAGCAGTACGTGCGGCAGCCAAGGTGCGCCGCGCAGCGTGCGATGAATCTCCTTCGGCGTGCGGCGTTGGGGTTCTAAGGCGCGCCAGTCCTCCGAGCCTGGTCGTCCGGTGAATCCCCAGTACCAATCGATTCGGGGAGAGGAAACCTCGAGGCCGCCAACGGTCAGGTGATTGAGATGAAAACTGGCGACCTCGAGGTCACGCATGCGCGAGTAGAACCTCATCTGGTGCCACTTCAGCAGCGTGTCCACGAACCAGAAAGCCAGTGCGGTCGCGCCGGCGAGCGCGAAGAGGGCGTAGTGGCTCTGCTGGAAGCCCAGGCCCAAGGCGGCCAGGGACAAGGTGACCGACCAGCTCTTTACGATCATGATCCGCTGGTCGAAGCCGGTGATCACGTCGAGAATCGCGTAGTACTCCGCCTTGGCGTCCTGGCGGAATGCCTCCACGGCTTGTTCAGGGGGGACGCGCGGTTCATCCATGGTTCATGTCCTCCCCGCCTCGTCCCGGCCCCGGTCCGATAGGCCCAACGGCTCTGGCGCGGCGAATCATCTCGTACCCGACCGCAGCGACGGCGATGAGGAAGAACACCTTCGCTGCCCTCTTCGTCGCCACCGATATGCACCCACGCTTCCGATAAGTTCAACTGGTCCGACGTTCCTCAATTCTGCTCGGCGGCCTCGACCAGCTCGACCAGCACGCCGCCGGCGTCCTTGGGGTGGATGAAGTTGACCCGAGAACCCGCCGTGCCGCGCTTGGATTCCTCGTACAGCAGGCGTAGCCCCCGAGCGCGTAGCTCGGCAGAGGTGGCTTCGATGTCGTCGACGCCGTAGGCGACCTGCTGGATCCCTTCGCCGTTGCGGTCGAGGAACTTCGCGATGGGCGAGTCCTCGGACAGCGGGGCCAGAAGCTGGATGCACGCGCCGGAGTCGCCGACGGCCAGCATCGCCTCGCGGACGCCCTGCTCCTCGTTGACCTCCTCGTGGACGACCTGGAGGTCGAAGACGCGGCCGTAGAACGCGATGGCCGCGTCGAGGTCGTGCACGGCCAGACCGACGTGGTCGATGCGGGTGAGCATGCGGTTATCGTGACAGCGCATATATCCGACTTTTCAAGGAGGGCCGTGAAGATGGCCGGTTCCGTGATCGTCGCCGGTGCCCGGACGCCGATGGGCAGGCTGCTCGGCTCGCTCAAGGACTTCTCCGGGGCCGATCTGGGCGGGTTCGCGATAAAGGCTGCGCTCGAGCGCGCCGGCGTCGCGCCGGACCAGGTCGACTACGTGATCATGGGACACGTGCTGCAGGCCGGCGCCGGGCAGATCACCGCTCGCCAGGCCGCGGTCAAGGCCGGCATCCCGATGACGGTCCCGGCCCTGACGGTGAACAAGGTCTGCCTGTCCGGCCTGGATGCGATCGCGCTGGCCGACCAGCTGATCCGCGCGGGGGAGTTCGAGGTCGTCGTCGCGGGCGGCATGGAGTCCATGACCAACGCGCCGCACCTGCTGCCGGGCAGCCGCACCGGCTTCAAGTACGGCACCGTCGAGATGCTCGACGCGATGGCGCACGACGGTCTGTTCTGCGCGTTCGACAACTGCGCGATGGGTGAGTCGACGGAGCGGTACAACGCGAAGCTCGGCATCAGCCGCGAGGACCAGGACGCGTTCTCGGCGCAGTCGCACCAGCGGGCAGCGACGGCCCAGAAGAACGGCGTCTTCGACGAGGAGATCGTCCCGGTCGAGGTGCCGCAGCGCCGCGGTGACCCGGTCGTGGTCAAGGAGGACGAGGGGATCCGTGCCGACACCACCGCGGAGCTGCTCGGAAAGCTGCGGCCGGCGTTCGCACCCGACGGGACGATCACGGCCGGGTCGTCCTCGCAGATCTCCGACGGCGGCGCCGCGGTCGTGGTCATGAGCCGCGCGAAGGCTGAGGAGCTAGGGCTCGAATGGCTGGCCGAGATCGGCGCCCACGGCGTCGTCGCCGGGCCGGACGCGAGTCTGCAGTCCCAGCCCGCCAACGCGATCAAGGCCGCCCTGGCCAAGGAGGGAAACACCGTCGACGACCTCGATCTGGTCGAGATCAACGAAGCGTTCGCCTCGGTTGGCATCCACTCGACCCGTGAGCTGGGTCTGGACGGCAGCACCGTGAACGTCAACGGCGGCGCCATCGCGATGGGCCACCCGATAGGCATGAGCGGAGCCCGGTTGGCGCTGCATCTCGCCCTGGAGCTCAAGCGCCGGGGCGGCGGCATCGGCGCAGCCGCGCTGTGCGGGGGCGGAGGACAGGGCGACGCGCTGATCCTGCGCGTACCGCCGAAGGCCTGAGTGGACCGCCGCTCCGGGCCGAACGTCACCGAGCTGGTCGAGGGGGCCCGGGCGGGTGACCCGCGCTCGGTGGCGCGGCTGATCTCGCTGGTCGAGGACGCTTCGCCGCTCCTGCGCGAGGCAATGGCGGCGCTGACGCCGTACGGCGGCAATGCGACCGTCATCGGCCTCACCGGCGCCCCAGGGGTCGGCAAGTCCACCACCACGAACGCGCTCGTCGCGGCCTACCGCGCGCTGGACCGACGGGTGGGAGTCCTCGCCGTTGATCCGTCGTCGCCGTTCTCCGGTGGTGCGCTGCTCGGCGACCGGGTGCGGATGCAGGACCACTTCACCGATCGCGGGGTCTACATCAGGTCGATGGCCAGTCGTGGCCACCTCGGCGGGCTTGCCTGGTCGACCCCGCAGGCCATGCGGGTGCTCGACGCAGCGGGCTGCGACGTGATCCTGGTCGAGACGGTCGGTGTCGGGCAGTCGGAGGTGGAGGTCGCCGGCCTGGCCGACACGACCGTCGTCCTCCTCGCGCCCGGCATGGGCGACGCGATCCAGGCGGCCAAGGCCGGGATCCTCGAGGTCGGTGACGTGTACGTCGTGAACAAGGCCGATCGCGACGGTGCGGACAGCGCGGTGCGCGAGCTGCGGCACATGCTCACCCTGGGGGAGCGTCGACAGCCCGGCGACTGGCGGCCGCCGATCCTGCGCACGGTCGCCTCCCGGGGAGAGGGCATGGAGGAGGTCGTCGAGGCGCTGGACAAGCACCGCACCTGGCTCGAGGAGACCGGCAACCTGCGCGCCAGCCGACGCCGTCGAGCGGTTGACGAGATCGAGGCGATCGCCTTGACCGCACTGCGCAAGCGGATGGGCGACCTCCGCTCGGGGCGAGGTCTCGACGAGCTCGCAGACCGAGTCGTCGCCGGCGAGCTCGATCCCTACGCCGCGGCGGACGCGCTGGTCGAGGGCGTCACGGAAGGCTGACCGCCACTGCGGGGCCCGCATCAGCCGCAGCGCTTACTCTGGCCACGTGGACGCAGCAGAGATCCAGGCCGGGCGCGAGCGCTGGCAGCAGCGCTACGACGCCGCCCGCAAGCGCGACGCCGACTTCACCACCCTGTCCGGTCTCGACGTGGAGCCCGCCTACGGGCCGCCGGAGGGCATGACGTACGACGGGTTCGAGCGCATCGGCTGGCCGGGGGAGTTCCCGTTCACCCGTGGTCTGTATCCGACTGGCTATCGCGGGCGGTCCTGGACGATCCGCCAGTTCGCCGGCTTCGGCAACGCCGCGCAGACCAACGAGCGCTACCAGATGATCCTGCGTTCCGGCGGTGGCGGCCTGTCGGTGGCCTTCGACATGCCGACCTTGATGGGCCGCGACTCCGACGACCCGCAGGCGCTCGGCGAAGTGGGCCACTGCGGGGTCGCGATCGACTCGGCGGCCGACATGGAGGTGCTGTTCTCCGGCATCCCGCTGGGCGAGGTCACGACGTCGATGACGATCTCCGGGCCGGCGGTGCCGATCTTCTGCATGTACCTCGTGGCCGCGGAACGACAAGGCGTCGACCCGACCATGCTGAACGGCACGCTGCAGACGGACATCTTCAAGGAGTACATCGCGCAGAAGGAGTGGCTGTTCCCGCCCGAGCCGC
>JBDUAP010000025.1:0-14035 GCA_040004585.1 Sporichthyaceae bacterium | reverse complement strand
GGGTGACAACGCGACCCGAGCCCATGCCCGGTCACGGGTTAGGCCAGGCCTACGCGAGCCCGCGCTCAGCCTGACCCGGGCACGGGCTGCACTCGCCACCATTGGCTGACGATCGATTCCGCACACCTCCCTCGGCTTTGGAGGCTTCATGGGCAAGATCCTGTGCCTCCTCGGGGCGCACAGCTGGCAGAAGCGGCACAACCCAGAGGTCGGCGGAACGGGGGGTGATTTCGAGGTGTGCAGCCGGTGCGGCAAGGAGAAGAAGGCTTACGGGACACCACCATCAACAGGCTACGTCGGCCAGTAGACTTTCCGCCGCCCGACCGTCCAGGCTTTCTGGGTTGATGGAACCGTCGCCCGTCGATCAGCGAGGACCCATCTCAGCAGAGCTCAGGAACAGCGCGAACACCGGCGGACGTTGCTGCACCAGCTCCAGTCGGCCGCCGTCGGTCTCCGCCAGTTCGCGCGCCACCGCGAGCCCAAGTCCCGTCCCCCGCCGACCGCTGACCGAGCGCTCGAAGATGCGGGCACCGAGATCCGGCGGCACGCCCGGCCCCTCGTCTGTCACCTCGATGACCAGTGAGATCCCGGTCGAGCGGGTTGACACGGTGACGGTCCCGCCACCGTGCAAGAGGCTGTTCTCGAGCAGGGTCGCGAGCACCTGCGACAGCCCGCTGGGCGTGGCAAGGGCGATCAATCCCCGCGTGCCGGTGGCGATGATCTTTCGATCCGCCGCACCGAACGCGGGCTCCCACTCGACGACCTGCTGCAGGACGACGGTGTCCAGCTCCACCGGCCCGGCCCGCAAGCTGGTGTCCCGCACGTTGTCCAGCAGGTGCTCGACTACCGTCGCCAGCCGCTCCACCTGGGCCAGAGCACTTCGTGCCTCCTCGCGCACCGTCCGCGGGTCGTCGGCCGCGATGATCTCCTCCAACCGCATCGACAGAGCGGTCAGCGGGGTACGCAGCTGATGCGACGCGTCGCTGGCGAACTGCCGTTCGGCGGCGATAAGCCGGTCGACCCGGACGGCGCTCTGCTCAATCATCTCCCCGACCCGGTCGACCTCCTCGATGCCCGAGGGCGCCATCCGCTCGCGCGTCCCCCGGGACCCGAGCCGTTCAGCCCGCGCCGCCAGCTGCGCCAACGGAGTCGTCAGGCGGCGGCCCTGCAGCAGGCCCACCGCTACTCCGGCTGCCACCGCCACGGCGGCGACGACCAGCAGGGCGATGACGACGCGACTCAGGTCGATCTCGTCGACCATCGCGGCCAGGATGCCGAGCGGCACAGCGACAAGCACGACGGCCACCACGGCCACGGCAAGGCTTGACTCGATCAGGCGACGCCGCACGGATCACTCACGCTCGAAGCGGAATCCCACACCCCGGACCGTGGTGATGTAGCGCGGGTTCGCGGCGTCGTCCCCGAGCTTCTTGCGCAACCACGAGACGTGCATGTCCAACGTCTTCGTAGAGCCCCACCATGCGGTGTCCCAGACCTCGCGCATCAACTGCTCGCGCGTCACGACCTTGCCAGCGTCGCGCAACAGCACACGCAACAGATCGAATTCTTTGGCCGTCAATGTCAGCTCGCGCTCGTCCATCCAGACCCGGTGCGATTCGACGTCGATGCGCACACCGTGCACGTCGTCGACCGGCTCGACCGTCCCACGGCGCAGCAGCGCACGCACCCGGGCCAGCAGTTCGGCCAGCCGGAACGGCTTGGTCACGTAGTCGTCAGCCCCGGCATCAAGTCCGACGACCGTGTCCACCTCGTCGGTGCGGGCCGTGAGCACCAGCACCGGCACCCCGCTGCCCTCGTTGCGCAGGCGGCGACACACCTCCAACCCGTCCATGCCGGGCAGGCCGAGGTCGAGCACCACCAGGTCGCACGGATTGCCGGTGGCCGACTCCAGCGCCCCCGGGCCGTCCTCGCAGACCTCCACGTCGTAGCCCTCGCGACGCAACGCGCGGGCTAGGGGCTCGGAGATCGCCTGGTCGTCCTCGGCAAGCAGAACGCGAGTCATGCCAGCATCGTAGGTGCTGATCAGGCCACTCTGCGTGATCCACACCCTCCTGGCGGTCACCCAAACGCCGAGATTCGCTCATGGAGCCGCCTGACCTCGCGCACCCTGCGCTCGTACGTCGCGCCGAGCGCGAGCAGCAACAGCCCGCTCGCACCGATCCATGTCCACCGCGGCACGGCGTCATACAGGTCGGCCAGGTACGGCGACAGCTGCACCAGCGCATCGACCGCGAGCACGGTCCCGCCGATCACCAGCGGCGCCTGCAGCCGGCGCATCACGCCGACGATCAGCACCGCCAGCGCGGTCAGCCCGAGCAGCAGCGGGCGCGTGACACCCGGGTCGTCGACGGCACGCGCCAGGCTCGGCACCAGCACGAGCGTCAGCCCCGGTGCATAGGCAGGCCAGGACCGGTACGACGGGTCGCGGCGCCGCCGCAGGTAGCCCACCACGAGCAGCGCGACACCCGCGGGCGCCGTGTAAGGCTCCGGAGCGTCCACGTCGGAGAGCGCCAGCCGCACCCAGGTGCTGGCCGCCAGCAGTCCGCCGGAGACCCAGCCCAGCCGATGGCGCTCGATGCCGCGAAGCGCAGCCACTCCCGCCGCCACACCCGCAGCGAGCAGCGCCAGCCAGAGCCGGTCGGCAGCTCCGACGCTTCCCAGCACACCCACCGCGGTGGCGATCACCCCCACCTGGCCCACCACGACCGTCAGACGCTGGTGGCCGGGCCAGGCCACCAGCCTCTGACAAGTCGCGACGACGACGAGGCTGCCCGTCACGGCGACGGCCAGTCCGGCGTCGGCTGCAGAGCCACCCGCCCAGATGGTCACAGCGGCTGCGTCGGCTGCGAGCGCAGCGGTTGCAACACCGGCGAGGACGAGCTGCCGGTCACCGCGGAACAACACCGTCCCAGCGAGGGCGACGCCAAGCGCGAGCGAGAGCGCGAGGGTCCACACCGCCGGCCAGCCGGCCCCGCCGTACCGCGCGACAGCCGCCGCCTCACCGATCAGCAGCAGCACCGAGCTGGTCGCGAAGACGGTCGGCACCGCCGCGGCACCGGGCATGCCGCCCGCCCGCCACGTGCCGACAGCGAGCACGGCGGCGGCCATCGGCAGCATCGCCAACGTTGTCTCCGCCGCGGCGAAAGACCAGGCAACCGACACGCCCAGGACGACGACGCCGGATCCGAGCACGCCCCACCCGAACGCGGACTGCCCACGACGCACGTGCTCAGGGCCACCGACCAGGAGCAGCAGGGCAACCGCGACGTCGATCGACAGCCCACCCCAGAACGGCAGATCGAACGCGGCCGGCACCGTCAGCACAGCAACAGCGAGAACCGGTACGACGAGTGCATCCGCCGCCCGCAGGAACGATGCGGCGCGGCCGGCCACAAGGAGCGCGACCGCGACGGAGAGAAGCAGCAACGGCGTGGACACGTGACCGGGCCAGTCCAGGTCGACGCCGACCACGTCGCGCGCTGACGACGCCCAGTCCTCGCCCCACGCGTCACCAAGCCAGGTCAGCCGCCCGGCGAGGTCGATCGCCACCGCTTCGGCGGCGGCGAAGCCGGGAGTCACCGCAGCGAGCAGAAATATGCCGACCGGGACTGCCCGCCGCGACACCGGCACGAGCAGCATTCCGGCGAGCAGCGCGGCGGCAAGAGCCGACAGCGTCACAGCGACCCAGTCGGGATCCACGAGCTCGGCAACGGGCGCCCACACAGCTGAAACGACTGCCAGCGCGGCCGCGCCGAGCAAGGCGTCCGGCAGCTCGAGCGCGGTCGCAGTCCCCCGGTCGGAGTCGATCGCAATGGCCGTACCGACGGCGGCTCCGGCGAGCATCAGTAGCAGCGCGGTTCCCAGCACGAGCGAGCCGTCCTCGCCGTACGCCGCGGCGAGGGCTGCGAAGGCGGCTGCAGTCCACGCCAGCGCCGCCCCGACAACAACAGCCCATCGTGCGTCGCCGGCCCGTGTCTGCGCAGGCCAAGCGAGCACGATTGCGAGCGCGATAACCGCCTGGATCGTCAGCACCGTCGCGATGACGGCTGCCGGGTGCACGGCCTCGTCGGACCAGTGCAAGGCGAGCAGCCATCCAGGCAGCTGCCCGAGCACGGCAGCAGACAGTCGCAGGGACCGCAGCGGCAGCAGAACGGCCCAGGCACCCGCGGCCAGCGCGATCAAGGCCAGCGCGCCCGCCCAGTAGGGCAGGCCGGCCGTCGCGTCCAGGTCGGCCAGCCCGGCGCTGCGCGCGCCGTAGGCATCGAGCAGCCCCAGCCCGACGGTGAGCGTGGCCACCGCCTCGGCCGTCGCACTGAGCCCGCGGCGAGCGGCGACGGAGGCCCCCGCGGCGGCCACCACCGTGAACACCGACATGACAGCAGCGCGTCCACCGACGCCGAGCACGCCCCAGGAAACCACCAGGAAGATCACCGCGGCGACCGCGAGCAGCAGGACCCCGAGGCCCAGCAGCAGGTTCTGCACTCGGCGACGGCTCCACTCCGGCGTACGAACCGTCGGTGGGACGGGTGGGACGCGCGGCGGCGGCAGGGAGGGAGCACCGGGCGGGGGGTCGTACGTCGACCCGCTGAAGTAACCGTTCGCGACGGGAGCTGCCGCTGTGGCGGTCGCCACCGGCACCTGCGCCTCCGCCTTCAGGCGCTCGATCAGCGCGCGGCGGCGCTCGAGCGCAGCAGCGGTCTCGACGGACGCCTGCCACACCTGCAGAGCCGTCTCGCTACGCAGCGAGACACCGCAGACGGGACACGCCACCGTCGACAGAACCACCGAGCCACAGGCCGGACACCTGGACGGGTCGGTCAGCGCATGCTCGTCGATCATGGAAGTCTCATCGACCCCCCCGGGGCGCGTCTGAATCCGCTGGTGAGCGTCAAACCGGGGTCACGCCGTGTCGCCGACGGGAGAAGTGACGGTCCTTGCTGCGCGCCAGCCAAAGCCGTCGTACCAGCTCGTCGCGCAACGCTTCCGGCGCCACGATGTCATCGACCACCAGCTCGCTGGCAAGCCGTACGACATCGATGTCGGTGTCGTACTCGGCCCGCTTGGTGGCGACGAAGTCGGCGCGTTCCCCTTCGTCCTCGATCATGGCGATCTTGTTGGCGTAGACGGCATTGACCGCGGCTTCCGCGCCCATCACGGCGATCTTTGCCGTCGGCAAGGCGAGTGTCGCGTCCGGCTCGAAGCCCGGCCCGGCCATCGCATAGAGACCGGCTCCGTAGGCCTTGCGCACGATGACGCAGAACTTCGGCACGGTCGCCTCGGAGACCGCACTGATCATCTTGGCGCCGTGGCGGATGATGCCCATCTTCTCGACCGCGGCGCCGACCATGAATCCAGGAACGTCGGACAGGAACACCAGCGGAACGTTGAATGCGTCGCACAGCTGGATGAACCGGGTCGCCTTGTCGGCCGAGTCAACGAACAGCACACCGCCCTTGAACATCGAGTTGTTGCCGACGATGCCGACAACCTCGCCGTCGAGGCGGCCGAACCCCACCGTGATCTCGCGCGCCCACAACGCGTGGATCTCGAAATAAGAGTCCTCGTCCAGCAGGCCCTTGGCATAACGACGCATGTCGAACGCCTGCCGGTCGCTGTCGGGCACCAAGGTCGCGATGTCGATCGAGGAGGGCGCCGGACGGGACTCAGCACTGGGCGGGGTGCCTGTCCAGTTCGACGGCAGGTAGGAGAGGTAGGCCTTGACGGTGTCCAGCGCCTCGGCCTCGGTCTCGACCAGGAAGTGCCCGACGCCGGACTGCGAGCAGTGCACCCGCGCCCCGCCCATCTCCTCCAGGGTCGTCTGCTCGCCGGTGACCATCTCGACCATCCGGTCCGACGCGAGGTACATCGAGGCATTGCCCTCGACCATGACCACGACGTCGCAGAACGCCGGGATGTAGGCGCCGCCGGCGGCGGAGGGGCCGAACAGCGCGCACACCTGCGGGATGGAGCCGCTGGCCCGCACCTGGTTCCAGAAGATCTTCCCGGCCCCGCGCCGGCCCGGGAACAGGTCGACCTGGTCGGTGATCCGAGCGCCGGCCGAGTCGACGAGATAGACCATCGGAACGCTGTCGCGGTAGGCGGTCTCGATGATGCGGATGATCTTCTCGACCGTCCGGGCGCCCCACGAACCGGCCTTCACTGTCGAGTCGTTGGCCATCACACACACGGGCCGACCGGCCACGGTTGCCGACCCTGTGATGACCCCGTCAGCCGGCAGGTCGCCGGCCGAGACGTTCGCGAAGACACCGTCCTCGACGAACGAGCCCTCATCCGCGAGCAGGCTCACCCGCTCCCGCGCGAAGAGCTTGCCCTTCGCGGCGTTGGCCTCGTGGTATTTGACCGGGCCACCCTCGTGCACCTCGGCACGAAGCTCGGGTACGGGCGGATGTCCGGGCGGCTGCGACGACACGCTCTGGACTCTAACGGCGCGGCTACGTCTTTCGGGTCACTGCCTTGGCGGGTGGCGCAGGCACCGATGGGGCAACGACGGGCGCCGGCTGCTCGGCGGCGCCGGTGACGGCCAATGCGAGCAGCGCACGCAGCACGGGCTCGAAGCCGGGCGAGGGCAGGCTGATCGAGTCGGTGTAGATCTCGACCAGCCAGCCGCCGGTCGCACCCGTCACCCCGGCGGCGAGCATGCCGCTGTAGCCGGCGCTGACCAGCACGGCCTCCTCGGCGGGGTCGTTGCCCTGACCGCCCATCTCAACTCGGAAGAAGCCGGCCTGACGGATCGCGGCGGCGCTGGCCGGAAAGTCGTCGAGATGGAAGGTCGCACCGGGCAGCCCTTGGGCGACGCCGTGTTCGTCGATGTCCTCCCCGAACCGCTGCACCGAGCTGCTGATTCCGACGAGCAGGTCGCTCCCGGGAGCGACGTAGGAGACCCACCAGGCGGCACCGTCGACAAGGAGCAGGAGGTGGTCGGCCACCGCCTCGACGCGCGCCTGCGGTCCGCTGGAGCCGAGGACGTCGAGCATCTCCAGCCCCGACTCCAACACCGCCGACCCGTCGACCGCGAGCCGGCCGCGTCGAGCCCGTCGGTCGACCGGCGGGCCGTCGAGTGGCTCGGGTGAGGCCTGGCCGGCCACGATGGGCGTGCGCGAGCCGGCCCGCTTGGCGCGGTACTGCGCGGCGTCCGCGAGGCGGAAGAGCCGGGCGGGTAGGTCGACCCGACTGGGCAGCAGATCGGTGGACGCGACCCCGCACGAGACCCCGGTGCTCATCGGCTGGCTGTCGACCACCTTGCACAGCTCGGCAGCAACGGCGACCGCGACCGCACCGGGAGCTCCGCTCACGACGATGCAGAACTC
Source organism: Sporichthyaceae bacterium (assembly GCA_040004585.1). Classification (GTDB taxonomy): domain Bacteria; phylum Actinomycetota; class Actinomycetes; order JACCUZ01; family JACCUZ01; genus JBDUAP01. The sequence goes on along the minus strand of JBDUAP010000025.1, from coordinate 6,686 downwards.
GTCCCCGCCGATGCGCGCCGCGAGGCTGTCCGTGGCAAGGCCACTGGCCCGGCTGACGGCATCGGCCACCGCGACGATGAGCCGGTCACCCGCATCGTGGCCGAAGGAGTCGTTCACCTGCTTGAGCCGGTTGATGTCGGCCAGCACGATCGACACCGGTACGCCGTCCGCGACGTGCGCGGCCATCGCCGCCTCCAACCGCTCGTCGACGGCGCGGCGGTTCGCCAGACCGGTCAGCGGGTCCTGGAACGCCAGCCGCTCGATGCGGGCGAAGTGATCGGCCTGCACGACACCGGCGGCGACCTGGGTTGCCACCGCGTTCGCGAAGTCGAGGTCGGACCGGCTGAACCGCCGTTGCCCCGGCGTACGCGTCGCGAACAGCTCGCCCCACACCCGCGCCTCGACCACGATCGGTGTGGCGACGAAGGAGTCCTTGCCGAGCTCGGCGATCCGCGCGGCCTGCTCGCCGGCGTCGTCCGCCGTGCCGACGTGACCCTCGCGGTCCTCTACCAGCCGCTGCGCGGTCGGCCAGGCCGAGACCGGATAGACCTCGTCAGTGGGGAACCGGCTCTCGTGCGGGCCTAGGAGGCCGACGTTGACCAGCGTGCGCAGCGAGCCCGACTCCCGGTCCCAGCGCGAGATCGACAGCGACGCCGCGTCCAGCGCGTGCTCGGCCTCCTCGGCGGTGAGCTCGACGAGGTCCTCGAACCGGCGTGTCGCGCCGACCACCTTGGCGATCTCCAGCAGCGCTCGCAGGCGCGCGGCATCGCCGGTCGGGGGATCCCCCGCGCCGGAAGCGCCCGCTTCCTCGACCACCCGACCTCCCTCGGAGGACAGAGTGGCGCAATTCCCCCGTCCGTGGGCGGTTTTGGGTTCAGAAAGGGATACGCGGTCCGGCGCGGAGCACCTGCGAGGACAGGGTCCGACCGACGATGCGCTCGGCTTCGCTCGCGGCGTGGATCATCGCCTCGAGGTCGACTCCGGTGGCGACACCCATGTCCTCGACCATGTGCACGAGCTCCTCGGTCGCGATGTTGCCGGTCGCACCGGGTGCGTAGGGGCATCCGCCGAGGCCGCCCACCGACGCGTCGAAGTCACTGACGCCGAGCTCGAGCGCGGCCAGGACATTCGCCAGACCGACCCCGCGCGTGTTGTGGAAGTGCAAGTTCAGCGGTACGTCGGGAAGGGCCGAGCGGGTCTCACCAACGAGTCGGGTCACGCGGGTCGGCGTTGCCATGCCGGTCGTGTCGCCATAGGACAGCCCGTCCGCACCGTCGCGAATGGTCCGCGCCGCCACCGACAACACTCCTTCGACCGGCACCTCGCCCTCGTAGGGACAGCCCCAGGCGGTGGACACGATGGCCTGCACCGTCACCCCGCTGTTGTGCGCGAGGTCGATTATCCGGGCGATGTCGTCCAGCGACTCGTCGGTCGAGCGGTTGACGTTCTTGCGGTTGTGCGTGTCCGACGCGGACACGACGACCTCGATCTCGGTGAAGCCGGCATCCAGCGCGCGCTGTGCACCGACCAGGTTGGGCACCAGCGCGGAGTAGCGCACCTCCGGGTTGCGCGCGATCATCGACCACACCTCGGCCGAATCGGCCATCTGCGGGATCGCCTTCGGGTGCACGAACGAGACCGCCTCGATGCGCGACACCCCGGTCTGCGACAACAGGTCGATCAGCGCGACCTTGGCCTCGGTCGGCACCGGTGCCTCGTTCTGCAAGCCGTCGCGGGGACCGACTTCGCGCAGGGACAGCCGCTCGGGAAGGTCGCTCATGCAGACATCACTTCCCCGGCCAGACCGGCGTGCGTTTCTCGTTGAACGCAGAGACGCCCTCGTGCCGATCGCCGGAGACGGCGGTGGCCCGCCAGCACGCGTCCTCGATCTCGAGGCCGGCCGCCAGGTCCAGGCCCCAGCCCGCCCGCAACGCGCGCTTGGCGTTGCGCACCCCCACCGGGGAGTTCGCCGCGATGGTCTCCGCGAGCTCAAACGCCGCCGCCCGGGCCTCACCGGCTGCCACTCGCCGGTCCACCAGCCCCATCGCCAGCGCCTCGTCGACGTCGACGCGCCGGCCGGTGAACACGAGATCAGCGGCACGTGCCGAACCCACCCGCCGGGTGAGCAGCTGGGTCCCCCCACCACCTGGAATGACGCCCACGGTAACCTCGGGAAGGCCGACCACGGCCGTCTCGTCGCACACGATCAGGTCGCAGGACAGCGCGAACTCGAACCCGCCGCCGAGCGCGAACCCGTGCACAGCCGCCACTGCAGGCATGGGCAGGTCGAGCACGCCACCGAACGCCGATCGGAAGACCGCTCGCTGCGCTGCCAGGTCGTGGTCAGTGAAGGAGTTGCGCTCCTTGAGGTCCGCCCCGACACAGAACGCCTTCTCCGACGATGACGACAGGACGACCACCCGCACCAAGTGGTCCTGGGCCAGTTCCGCCGTCGCGTCAGCGATCTCCTGCGCCATCGCCGTCGACAGCGCGTTGTGCGCCTCGGGCCGGTCGAGCACCAGCTCGGCGACCCAGCCGTCGAGACGCACGGTGATGTGCCGGAAGTCCTTCACCCGGCAGAGGCTAACGCGACCGCCGCCGCACGACTCCCGGCCGGACCAGGCCCATGCCGCGCACGGCCCGCGTGCGCTCCACGTCCAGCTCGAACTGGCCGCCGCGCGCGACGGCGTCGGCCGTACGCCGGTCGACGAGCACCGCGCCGGGCTGAGCCAGCGCTGTCAGTCTGCTGGCGAGGTTCACGGTCCGGCCGAAGACATCACCCATCCGCGTCAGCACGGTCCCCGTCGCGATCCCGACCCGCACGTCGGGCAGGTCCGGGTCCGCGGCCATCGCCTCGGCCAGCTCCAGCCCAATCAGGGCCGCGCTCTCCGGCCGGTCGGCCACGAACAGCACCTCGTCGCCGACGGTCTTGACCAGTCGTCCGCCGGCACCGGCAATGACGTCGGCCGACAGCGCGTCGAAACGGTCCACCAGCGCTGCCAGCACGCGCTCCTCCATCCGCTGGGACAGGCGCGTGAAGGACACCAGGTCGGCGAAGCCGACGGACAGCACGCCGCTATCCGCTCCCTCGGCCGAGCCGAGGGCGCGACCGGCCACGGCGGCGAGCTGGCGTCGCCAGACGAACACCAGCAGTGCCTGCAGGTCATCCAGGTGGTCCGCCGACAGCTCGACCGCTGCCCGGTTAGCCTCCTCCGACGCCATCCCGCGGGTGCGCTCGAGGTGCTCGACGAACGCGTCGACCTGCCACTCGACCAACCGGGCAGCGTTGTGCCCCATCGCCCGGGTGACGCTGACGGCGAGCTCCTCGTCAATGACGCCGTCGCCCACGAGCGACATCAACCGCTTCAAGGCCGCCAGGTCGAGGTCGGTGAACGCCTTCGCCTCGTCCCCCACGCTGGCGAAGCCCATGGCCCGCCAGAGACGGCGGGCGTACTCCACACTCACGCCGGCCGACACCGCCGCCTCGTCGCGGGTGTACCGCCGCGGCCCGCCGAGCAGCAGCTCGTCTAGCTCGTCACCGTCAGCGGTCATCGAGGTGGCCCGACCGGCGCCGATCCTCGTCCTGCTCGGCCAGTCGGTAGACGTCGCGCTGCACTTCCTCGACCCGCGGCACGTCGCGCAGGACGAGCTGGCCGCGCTCGCCCGCCGACTCCACGACGAGAGTGCCGCAGCCGAGCATGCGCTCGAGCAGGTTCTCGTGGGCGAACGTCACGTCGTTGACGCGCGAGAGCGGCATGTCCCGGCCGCTGCGTGCGATCACTCCGACGCGGGTGATGAGGCGCCGGTCCGTCACGACGTACGACGTGGTGATCCACTTCAGGAACGGCCACCCGGTCCAGCGCAGCAGGATCAGGGCCGCCAGCACCGCGACCGCGAGACGCAGCCAGCGCTGGGCGGAGCCGTCGGGGATCACCGCAGCGAGATAGGTGGCAGCCGGTGACACGACGAGCAGCACCAGCGCGGGAACGATCAGCTCCTTGGCGTGCGGGCGCATCGCCATCACGACGTTCTCGTCGTCGCCGAGCAGCCTGCGCGGGATCCCGGTCACCCGCCGCATTCTGCCGCCCCTGGCCCGCAGACCCTCATTTCCCCCCACGCGCTCCTCGCGAAGATCATCTGCGAACGATCTTGGGAACGCCCTGGACGGGCGGTTGAGGGCTCAGGGCCGCGTGAGGTGGACGACGTCGCCGGCACCGATCGGCTGGGTGCCGTCGGACGTCTGCAGGACCAGCCGTCCGGACTCGTCGATGTCGAGCGCAGTCCCGGTCACGACGCGCCCGCCGGGCAGCTCCGCCCGCACCGGTTCACCGAGGGTTGAGGACAGCCCGCGGTACGACGACCGCAGCCCGCTCGCGTCCGCATCGCCGGACGCGTCAGCGAACTCGCCGTACAGCCGTCCCATCGAACGCAGCACGGCGAGCAGCACGGGCATCCGGTCGACGACGGCGGAGCCCTCCAGGAGCAACGACGTCGCCGACGGCACGGGCAGCTCGTCGGCGCGCAGTGAGACGTTGATGCCGACGCCGAGCACCAGGGCATCCTCGACGCGCTCGGCCAGGATGCCGGCCAACTTGCGCTCTGCAACGAGCACGTCGTTCGGCCACTTGAGGCGTACGTCGAGCTCGGTCAGCGGTCCCAAGGCGCCGGCCAGTGCCACCCCAGCCAGTAACGGGAACCAGCCCCAGGCATTGGCCGCAACCTCAGCCGGGCGAAGCAGCACCGAGAACGTCAGCCCCGACCGCGCGGGCGCCGCCCAAACGCGGTCGAGCCGGCCCCGGCCAACGGTCTGCTCCTCTGCGATGAGCACGGTCCCCGACTCCGCGCCGGCCCGCGCCAACGCCACGACCTCCGCGTTGGTCGACCCGACCGAGTCGACGACACGGACCGACGTCCAGGGGCCAGGATCCCGGAGCAGAGCCCGCTGCAGATCGCGTTCACGCAGGGGCGGCCGGTCCAAGTCGGAGAAGCCGCCGCTCACCAGCACTACGCTACGTGGACATGAACGCCTCCGCGCGCGTGCCGGGAACCGACGTCCCCGAGGACATCAACATGCACACCACCGCGGGCCGGCTCGCAGACCTGCACCGCCGCTACGACGAGGCCGTGCACGCGGGCCTGTCGAGGGCCGTCGACAAGCAACACGCCAAGGGCAAGATGACTGCCCGCGAGCGCATCTCCGCGCTGCTCGACGACGGCTCTTTCGTCGAGCTGGACGAGCTCGCGCGGCACCGGTCCACCGCCTTCGGACTGGAGGACGAACGCCCGTACGGCGACGGCGTCGTCACCGGTTACGGCACCATCGACGAGAGGCCTGTCTGCGTGTTCGCCCAGGACTTCACCGTCTTCGGGGGGTCGCTCGGTGAGGTGTTCGGCGAGAAGATCGTCAAGGTGATGGACCTGGCCCTTAAGACCGGCCGGCCCGTCATCGGCATCAACGACTCGGGCGGCGCGCGGATCCAGGAAGGGGTCGTCTCCCTCGGCCTCTACGGCGACATCTTTTACCGCAACGTGATGGCCTCCGGAGTCGTCCCGCAGATCTCGCTGATCATGGGCCCCTGCGCCGGCGGTGCGGTCTACTCCCCGGCGATCACCGACTTCACCGTGATGGTCGACGGGGCCTCGCACATGTTCATCACCGGCCCGGACGTCATCAAGACGGTGACCGGCGAAGACGTCGCGATGGAGGACCTCGGCGGCGGCCGCACCCACAACACGAAGTCCGGTGTGGCCCACTACCTCGCACACGACGAGGCCGACGCGCTCGACTACGTCAGGGCACTGCTGTCCTATCTCCCCAGCAACAATCTCGAGGACCCACCCGACTACGGCGGCGCGAGCGCCGGACCGATCGAGGTCACTGACGCCGACCGCGAGCTGGACACGTTCATCCCCGACTCGGCCAACCAGCCCTACGACATGCACACCGTGATCGAGCACATCCTCGACGACGGCGAGTTCCTCGAGGTGCACGCGCTCTTTGCGCCGAACATCATCTGCGGTTTCGGTCGCGTCGAGGGGCATTCCGTGGGAGTCGTGGCGAACCAGCCGATGCAGTTCGCCGGCACGCTCGACATCGACGCGTCCGAGAAGGCAGCGCGGTTCGTGCGCACCTGCGACGCCTTCAACGTGCCGGTCCTGACGTTCGTCGACGTACCGGGGTTCTTGCCCGGCACCAGCCAGGAGTGGGACGGCATCATCCGCCGCGGCGCCAAGCTGATCTATGCCTACGCCGAGGCCACCGTCCCGAAGGTCACCGTGATTACCCGCAAGGCCTACGGCGGCGCGTACGACGTGATGGGTTCCAAGCACCTCGGTGCCGACATGAACCTCGCGTGGCCGACCGCCCAGATCGCGGTCATGGGCGCGCAGGGAGCGGTGAACATCCTCTACCGGAAGGAGCTCAAGGACGCGGAGGCGCCCGAGGAGCTGCGCAAGGAGCTCATCTCGGAGTACGAGGACACGCTGGCCAACCCCTACATCGCAGCTGAACGCGGCTACATCGACGCCGTCATCCCGCCGTCACACACCCGCTCGTACGTCGCCCGGTCCCTGCGTGCACTGCGCACCAAGCGGCAGACACTGCCCCCGAAGAAGCACGGGAACATCCCACTGTGAACGACGCGACGAGCGCCAGCGAGGAGCACGAGAGAACGATGAGCCTGTGA
>JBDUAP010000270.1:0-4146 GCA_040004585.1 Sporichthyaceae bacterium | reverse complement strand
GCTCGACGTTGAGCGTCACCGAGGAGCCGGGCGACGGGGACGAGTCGACGGAGGCCACGGACCCGAACGACTCCGAGTCCACCGAGGCGACCGACACCGAGTCCACCGAGGCGACCGACACCGAGTCCACCGAGCCGGCTCCCGAGGCTGTCCCGCCGTATGACCCGGAAGCCTGCGCGGCCGCCGTCAACCACGGCGCCTACGTGTCCTTCATTGCGCAGCTGGACCAGTCTGAGGTCAGCGACGGCGTGCTCGTTTCGGAGGCAGCGCACTCGACCTGCGGCAAGGATGGCGCCGAGGAGTCCACGGACACCGCTACCGACACCGAGGACGCCGAGTCGGCAGATGACGCCGATGTGGCCAAGGCCCCCAAGTCGGCCAAGGTCAAGAAGACGCACAAGGCGAAGAAGGACAAGTCGGCCAGGACCCACGGCAAGTCGGGGCAGAGGCACGGCAAGCAGCACTGACCTTCCCCACCACGACACCGAACGGCTGACCGCCTTCCCGCGGTCAGCCGTTCGTCACGTCTGCTGGGAGCGGCGCGCGTTCCAGTCCCGCATCCGCTGCGGGTAGCCCACGACGGCAGCGTCGTACGACGGGATGCCGAGCCGGTTGGCGAGCTCATGCGCAGCCCGTGCGTCGCGCACCCGGCGACGGGTCCACTCACCGGTGTTGGCAACGAACACGACCGTGGTCGCCGAAACGGTCGTGGGTGGCTCGACGAACGCCTCGACCCCGGTCCTCTCCCGCGCGAACGCCTCGAGGTGGCGGGTGTCGGCGGAGTCGGCCTGCCGGACCTGCCCGACCTGGCCCCGCCGCTTTCCGAACAACCGCACCACGACCTCCAGCCACCGTCCATCCCGGTTTACCCCTAGCAACGTTAGGGGACCTGACGTGCGTTCCGACCATCCCGCACCCGATTGCCCGCGCAGGCGCTACCGGTGGAAGGATGAGGTTCCTCGACAGCAAGGAGGGGCGCCGTGGCGGAACCCGCCGACACCGTGTTCGACGTCGTCATCCTCGGCGGTGGCAGCGGCGGCTACGCCTGTGCGCTGCGTGCGGCCCAGCTCGGTCTCACCGTGGCGCTGGTGGAGAAGGGCAAGCTCGGCGGCACCTGCCTGCACCAGGGATGCATCCCGACCAAGGCGCTGCTGCACGCCGCCGAGATCGCCGACCAGGCCCGCGAGAGCGAGCAGTTCGGGGTCCGTACCTCGTTCGACGGCATCGACATGGCCGGCGTGAACTCCTACAAGGACGGCGTGATCGCCAAGCTCTACAAGGGCCTGCAGGGCCTGGTCAAGAGCCGCAAGATCACCTATGTGGAAGGCATCGGCCGGCTCGCCGGCCCCACCACCGTCGAGGTCGACGGCACGTCGTACGAGGGTCGCCACATCGTCCTCGCGACCGGCTCGGTGCCGAAGAGCCTGTCGGGACTGGACATCGACGGCGAGCTCATCATCACCAGCGACCACGCCCTGCGGCTGGAGTCTGTGCCCGCGTCGGTGGTCGTGCTCGGCGGCGGCGTCATCGGCTGCGAGTTCGCCAGCGTCTGGAAGTCGTTCGGCGCCGAGGTCACGATCGTCGAGGCGCTGCCCCACCTGGTGCCGCTGGAGGACGAGGCCGCGTCGAAGATGCTGGAGCGGGCCTTCCGCAAGCGCAAGATCGGCTTCGAGCTCGGTGCCCGGTTCTCCGGCGTGGAGAAGACCGAGTCCGGGATCAGGGTGTCCCTCGAGACCGGCAAGAACATCGACGCCGACCTGTTGCTCGTCGCCGTCGGGCGCGGACCGGTCTCCCAGGAGCTCGGCTACGAGCAGGTCGGAGTCGAGATGGAGCGTGGCTTCGTCAAGGTCGACGGGCTGTGCCAGACCAACGTGCCGACGATCTCAGCGGTCGGCGACCTCATCCCGACCCTGCAGCTCGCGCACGTCGGCTTCGGCGAGGGCATCCTCGTCGCCGAGCGGCTCGCCGGCCTCAATCCCGCGCCGATCGACTACGACGGGGTGCCGCGGGTCACCTACTCCGAGCCGGAGGTCGCCTCGGTCGGCCTGACCGAAGCAAGCGCAGTCGACAAGTACGGCAAGGACGCCGTCGAGTCCCTCACCTACGACCTGGCGGGCAACGGGAAGAGCCAGATCCTCAAGACCGCCGGCTTCGTGAAGCTGGTGCGCCAGAAAGACGGCCCCGTTGTCGGCGTGCACATGGTCGGCAGCCGCGTCGGCGAGCTGGTTGCCGAGGCTCAGCTGATCTACAACTGGGAGGCGTTCCCGGACGAGGTGGCTGCACTGATCCACCCCCACCCGACCCAGACCGAAGCCGTCGGCGAGGCCCATCTCGCGCTGGCGGGCAAGCCCCTGCACGCCCACGGCTGACGAGAAGGAGACCGCGAGCCCATGTCTACCTCGGTAACCATGCCGGCGCTCGGCGAGAGCGTGACTGAGGGCACCGTCACCCGGTGGCTCAAGCAGGAAGGCGACCAGGTCGCCGCCGACGAGCCGCTGCTCGAGGTCTCCACCGACAAGGTCGACACCGAGATCCCCTCCCCCGCAGCCGGCGTCCTGCAGCGCATCGTCGTCGGCGAGGACGAGACCGTCGCCGTCGGCGCCGAGCTCGCGGTCATCGGCGACGAGCAGGCTGACGGCGGTGAGCAGCAGGCCCCCGCCGAGCAGTCCGGCCAGCAGGAGGAGCAAAAGCAAGAGCAACAGCAACAGCCGCAGAACGAAGAGCCCGCTCAGCAGGCAGAGCAAGCCGAGCAGCAAGCGGAGCAGCAGTCAGAACAGCAGCCGGCTCAGCAGCAGGAGAGCGCACCCTCCGGTGGTGACCAGTCCGGTCAGTCCAGCAACTCCAGCGACTCCAGCGGCGGGACGTCGGTGACCATGCCGGCGCTCGGCGAGAGCGTGACTGAGGGCACCGTGACGCGGTGGCTCAAGCAGGAGGGCGACGAGGTCGCCGCCGACGAGCCCCTGCTCGAGGTCTCCACCGACAAGGTCGACACCGAGATCCCCTCTCCCGCGGCTGGGGTCTTGCAGCGCATCGTCGTCGGCGAAGACGAGACCGTGGCCGTCGGCGCTGAGCTCGCAGTCATCGGGCACGCAGCAGGCGGCGGCGAGGAACAGTCGCAACAGCAGGCGCAGCAGCCCGCGGAGTCACCACAGGCAGAGCAGCCTCAACAGGAGCAAGAACAGCCAAAGCCGCAGCAGCAGCCGGCTGCCAGCCCGTCGCTGACCTCGGCGCCTGCCCCGACGCAGGCCCCGGCCCAACAGACACGCCAGCAGGCGCCGCCGTTCCAGCAGGGTCCACCACCACAGGCACCCCAGCAGCAGGCACAGCAGGAGCAAGCACCCCAGCAGCAGGCTCCGGCGCCGCGGCATCAGGCGCCGGCCCAGCAGCCCGAGAGCGACGGCGAGGGCAGCGCCTACGTCACCCCACTCGTACGCAAGCTGGCCGGCGAGCACGGCGTGGACCTGTCCACATTGAAGGGCACCGGCGTCGGTGGCCGCATCCGCAAGCAGGACGTGCTCGAGGCTGCCACCGCGGCCCGGCAGCAGCAGGCCCCGGCCGGCACGCAGGCCGCCGGTACCCCGAGCGCGGCCACCCCATCGGCTGACTCGGCTACGCCGACGGTGTCACCCCTGCGCGGCACGACCGAGAAGATGTCCAGACTGCGCAAGGTCATCGCATCCCGCATGGTCGAGTCGCTGCAGGTCTCGGCTCAGCTCACGACCGTGGTCGAGGTCGACCTCACCCGCATCGCGCGGCTGCGGACACGCTCCAAGAACGCGTTCGAGGCCCGGGAGGGCGTGAAGCTCTCGTTCCTGCCGTTCCTCGCCAAGGCCACGATCGAGGCGTTGAAGGTGCACCCGAAGCTCAACGCGAGCATCGACATGGAGAAGGGCGAGATCACTTACTACGACGCCGAGCACCTCGGCGTCGCCGTCGACACCGAGCGCGGCCTCCTCGTGCCGGTGGTCCGCGACGCGGGAGACCTCAACATCGCTGGACTGGCCCGCAAGATCGCCGACCTGGCCGAGCGCACCCGCACGAACAAGATCACTCCTGACGAGCTCGGCGGCGGCACCTTCACGATCACCAACACGGGCAGCCGCGGCGCACTCTTCGACACCCCGATCATCAACCAGCCGCAGGTCG
>JBDUAP010000269.1:0-4146 GCA_040004585.1 Sporichthyaceae bacterium | reverse complement strand
TGATCTTGGGTCCCGGGCGACACGCCGGGTGCGCTGTGCTGTCGTGTCGGCGCGCCGGACATGTCCTTGCCCGGACCTAGACTCGGGGCCCTGATGGCGGCACCCGGAGGCACCCCCGAGCAATGACGAGCACAGGCTCACGCGACTCTTTCGTGCACCTGCACGTGCACACCGAGTACTCCATGCTCGACGGTGCAGCCCGCGTGGGCGACCTCTTCGCCGAGACGAGCCGGATGGAGATGCCGGCCCTGGCGATGACCGACCACGGCAACGTCTTCGGCGCCTACGACTTCTGGAAGCGCGGCCGCGATGCCGGTGTCAAGGCGATCATCGGCCAGGAGAGCTACCTCACTCCCGGCACCCACCGCTCGGACAAGACCCGGGTGCGCTGGGCCGACGGCGGCGACGACGACGTGTCGGGCGGTGGTGCCTACACCCACATGACGATGCTCGCCGAGACCACCGAGGGCATGCACAACCTGTTCAAGCTCTCCAGCCTGGCCAGCCTCGAGGGTCACTACTACAAGCCGCGGATGGATCGCGAGCTCCTGCAGACCTACGCCACGGGCATTATCGCGACCACCGGCTGCGTGTCTGGCGAGGTCCAGACGCTGATCCGGCTGGGGCGCTACGACGACGCCAAGCGCTCGGCGGCGGAGTTCCAGGACATCTTCGGCAAGGACAACTTCTTCTGCGAGTTGATGGACCACGGGCTCGACATCGAGCGCCGCGGCCAGGCCGACCTCATCCGCCTCGCCCGCGAGCTGGACATGCCGTTCGTCGCGACCAACGACCTGCACTACACGTGGGCCAAGGACGCCGAGGCGCACGCGATCCTGCTCTGCGTGCAGTCCGGCCGGACGCTGGCCGACCCGACCCGGTTCAAGTTCGACGCCGAGGACTTCTACCTCAAGACACCGGCCGAGATGCGCGAGCTGTGGCGCGACTACCCGGAGGCCTGCGACAACACCCTGGCGATCGCCGAGCGCTGTGACGTGTCGTTCGTCGAGGGCGCCGACCTGATGCCGCGCTTCCCGGTGCCTCCCGGCGAGAGCGAGCAGAGCTGGCTGGTCAAGGCGGTCGAGCTCGGCCTGCGGAAGCGCTTCGACGGCGCCGTGCCCGACCAGCACCGCACGCAGGCCGACTACGAGGTCGGCGTGATGGTGCAGATGGGTTTCCCTGGCTACTTCCTGGTCACGGCCGACCTGGTGCGCCACGCCAAGGACAACGGTATCCGGGTTGGTCCCGGACGTGGCTCGGCCGCCGGGTCGATCGTGGCCTGGGCGCTGGGCATCACCGAGCTGGACCCGATCAAGCACGGGTTGCTGTTCGAGCGGTTCCTCAACCCCGAGCGCATCTCGATGCCCGACATCGACCTCGACTTCGACGAGCGTCGCCGCGGCGACATGATCCGCTACGCGACCGAGAAGTACGGCGAGGAGCGGGTCGCCCAGATCATCACCTACGGCACGATCAAGGCCAAGCAGGCCGTCAAGGACTCGGCCCGGGTGCTCGGCTTCCCGTTCGCGATGGGCGACCGCATCACCAAGGCGATGCCGCCGCCGGTGATGGGCAAGGACGTCCCGCTCGCCGGCATCTTCGACACGAACCACCCTCGCTATCGGGAGGCGGGAGAGTTCCGGACGCTCTACGAAAACGACCCCGACGTCACCAGGGTCGTCGACAACGCGCGCGGGCTGGAGGGGCTCAAGCGGCAGTGGGGAGTGCACGCAGCAGGGGTGATTCTCTCCAAGGAGCCGCTGCTCGACGTCATCCCGATCATGCGCCGCGAGCAGGACGGCGCGATCATCACGCAGTTCGACATGGGTGCCTGCGAGACACTCGGGCTGCTGAAGATGGATTTCCTCGGCCTGCGCAACCTGACCGTGCTCGACGACTGCCTTGCGAACATCGTGGCCAACCGCGGCGAGACGATCGAGTTGGAGACCCTCGGCCTCGACGACCGCAAGGCTTACGAGCTGCTCGCCAGCGGCGACACCCTCGGGGTGTTCCAGCTCGACGGTGGCCCGATGCGCTCGCTGCTGCGGTCGATGAAGCCGGACAACTTCGAGGACATCTCAGCAGTCCTCGCGCTCTACCGGCCCGGCCCAATGGGTGCCAACGCCCACAACGACTACGCCGACCGCAAGAACGGCCGGCAACCCGTCGTACCCCTGCATCCCGAGCTCGCGCAGCCGCTGGCCGAGATCCTCGGCGACACACACGGCCTGATCGTCTACCAGGAACAGGTCATGGCCATCGCGCAGCAGCTGGCCGGCTACACCTTGGGCCAGGCCGACCTGCTCCGCCGGGCGATGGGCAAGAAGAAGAAGGAGATCCTCGACAAGGAATACGTCCCGTTCTCCGACGGCATGCGTGAACGCGGCTTCTCCGACGCGGCGATCAAGAAGTTGTGGGACGTGCTCGTCCCATTCTCCGACTACGCGTTCAACAAGGCCCACACTGCGGGCTACGGGCTGGTGTCCTACTGGACGGCGTTCCTCAAGGCCAACTACCCGGCCGAATACATGGCGGCACTTCTCACGAGCATCCGCGACGACAAGGACAAGTCAGCGCTCTATCTCAACGAGTGCCGCCGGATGGGCATCAAGGTTCTGCCGCCGGACGTCAACGAGTCCGACTCCAACTACACGCCGCGGGGCACCGACATCCGCTTCGGGCTGTCTGCGATCCGCAACGTCGGGGAGAACGTCGTTGGGTCCATCGCGTCGACTCGTTCGGCCAAGGGCAGGTTCGCCGACTTCTACGACTTCCTGCAGAAGGTCGACCCGGTCGCGTGCAACAAGAAGACCGTCGAGTCGCTGATCAAGGCGGGCGCTTTCGACTCGCTCGGCCACACCCGCCGCGGCCTGCTCGCAGTGCACGCCGAGGCCATCGACTCGTTCATGGCGACCAAGCGCAACGAGGCCCATGGCCAGTTTGACCTCTTCAGCGGTGAGACCGGCCTTGATGCTGGCGACGAGACCGGGGAGGGACTCACTGTCACGCCCGAGGTTCCGCTGGGGGAGTGGGACAAGACCGTCCTGCTGGCTTACGAACGCGAGATGCTCGGCCTCTACGTGTCCGACCACCCGCTGTTCGGTGTCGAGCACGTCATCGCCGCGGCAGCCGACTGCTCCATCGCGTTGCTCACCGGCTCCGACGACCGCGCCGACGGCTCCTTCGTCACCATCGGAGGACTGATCAGCGGCCTGCAGCGCAAGGTGACCAAGAAGGGCGACGTGTGGGCGATCGCCACCGTCGAGGACCTCGAGGGCGCGATCGAGGTGATGTTCTTCCCGCAGACCTACCAGCAGTTCTCCACGACACTGGCCGAGGATGCCGTGGTGATCGTCCGCGGCCGGCTGGACCGACGCGACGACGTGCCCAAGCTGGTCGCGGTGGAGATGACGATGCCCGACCTCTCGGAGGGGCCGCGCGGGCCAGTCGTCATCTCGCTGCCCGTCGCCCGGTGCACGCCGCCGGTGGTCGACCGGCTCAAGGAGGTGCTCGCGACACATCCGGGCGCCACCGAGGTGCACCTCCGGCTGCTGGCCGCGTCGCGCACGACGGTCCTGCGTATCGACGACGGGCTGCGCGTGAATCCCTCGCCGGCGCTGATGGGCGACCTCAAGGCGCTGCTCGGCCCAGCGTGCCTGGCCTGATATCGGCCGTTCGGCGCTCAAGCCGGGCGCCCTGGCGCGCCGATAGTTATCCGTGAGCCTCGACATCCTGCCTGCCTTCCCGGAGATGGACGCACCCTCGAAGCGGCCTTCTCCGCTGCGCTGGGTGCTGTCCGCCCTCGTGGTCGTCCTCGTGGCGGCCCTCATCGGGGGCGTGACCGTCGCCGTGCGCGGGCTCTCCGGTGGAGGCAGCCAGCCCGAGGACGCGCTGCCCGGTGGCGCGATCGCCTTCGCGAAGGTGGACCTCGACCCAGCGGCCGGCCAGAAGATCAACGCGATCCGGTTCCTGCGCAAGTTCCCCGCGCTGAAGGACAAGGTCGGCCTGAACGCCGATCTGCGCAAGTCGTTGTTCACCGGGATGGCCGACAGCGCCGGCTGGGGTGACCTGAGCTTCGAGAAGGACGTGGCGCCGTGGCTCGGGCAGCGGATCGGCGTCGCCGCCTACCAGTCCGAGGCCAACGAT
>JBDUAP010000268.1:0-4162 GCA_040004585.1 Sporichthyaceae bacterium | reverse complement strand
TGGTGGGACGAGATGTACGACGGCCACAACGGCTGGGCCATCCCGACCGCCGAGGGCGTCGTCGACCCCGACCGCCGCGACGAGCTCGAGGCGGGGGCGCTCTACGACCTCATCGAGGGAACGGTTGCCCCGCTGTTCTACAACCGAGACGCCCAAGGACTGCCGACCCGTTGGATCGAGATGGTCCGGCACACGCTGCAGACCCTCGGTCCGCAGGTGCTCGCGAGCCGGATGGTCCGCGACTACGTGCTCGGCCTCTATGCGCCGTCCGCGCGTTCGTCGCGGTCCCTCAACGGCGACCACAAGGGGGCCCACGAGCTCGCGGTCTGGAAGGAGCGGGTCCGCGCGGCCTGGCCCGGCGTGCGGGTCGACCACGTGGAGTCCTCCGGCGTCGGTGACGCGCCGGAGCTCGGCAGCACCCTGGAGGTGCGGGCGTTCGTGTCCCTCGGTGAGCTGGCGCCCGACGACGTCGACGTGCAGGTCGTGCACGGCCGGGTCGACGAGTCCGACCAGCTCACCGACTCCGCGGTCGTGTCGCTGCGCCACGCTGAGACCTACGAGGCCGGCCGGCACCGCTACGTCGGCGAGATCAAGCTGGAGCGGACCGGCCCGTTCGGCTACACGACGCGGATCGTCCCGAAGCACCGGCTGCTCGCCGATCCCGCCGAGCTCGGGCTCGCGGTGCTGCCGGCGACCATCGCGGGGATGGACAGCGGCGACCTGCGCTGACTCTGCTCGGGCGCTGCTTCGCCAGGGCTTCAGCGCATCGAGGCGTGCACCTGGATGCTGTGCGGGGTGAGAACCAGGCTGGTCCCTGCGGGTGTCTCGGGGCCGGTCGCGCCGGGCAGCTCATAGCTGGTGTCCAGGAGGCTGCGGTACGCCGTGGCGTAGGGCGCGCCCGGGAGAGTGAACCGCTCCTCGTCGGGGCCGGTGTTCACGAGAACCAGCAGTGACCGCCCGGATGCGGGATCGTTCGCGTCACCCGTGGCGTGCGCGTCCAGGTGCATCCCCAGCACGCGCAGGTCGTGGTCGAACCACGCCTCGGCGGTCATCTCCGTTCCCCCAGGGGCGAACCAGGCGATGTCGCCGGGGCTGTGCTCCACGCCGTCGTCGCGCACCGGCCCTCCGTCGAAGAACTCGTCCTGGCGCAGCACCGGGTGGTCGCGACGTAGCGCCAGCAGGGCCTGGGTCCAGGCGAGCAGGTCGCGGGCTTCCTCGTCGAGCGCCCAGTCGACGGGATAGGCCGCCGGTCGGGCGGCATTGGCAACATTGTCCGACGTAATGTCCGCGTCGGCCGGCAGGGCCACGGAGTAGGCGTTGTTGTTGCCGTCCTGGGTGCGTCCGATCTCGTCTCCTGCGGTGAGCATGGGCACGCCGGTGGACAGAGTCAGGATGGCGAGCAGGTTGCGCATCATCCGCCGCCGCAGCGACCGCACCTCCGGCAGGTCGGTCGGGCCTTCGACGCCGCAGTTCCAGCTGCGGTTGTGGTCATGGCCGTCGCGGTTGTCCTCGCCGTTGTTCTCGTTGTGCTTGTGCTCATAGGTGACCAGGTCGCGCAGCGCGAAGCCGTCGTGGGCGGTGACGAAGTTGACTGAGGACAGCGGCCCACGACCCGATCCGCCGAACACGTCGGAGGAGCCGGTCAGCCGGTAGGCCAGGTCGCGCACGCCGCTGCCGTGCTTGCGCGCGTTGTCGGCCAGCCACACGTCCCGGACTGCATCGCGGTAGCGGTCGTTCCACTCGGCCCAGGGCGGCGGGAAGTGGCCGAGCTGGTAGCCGCCGGGGCCGACGTCCCAGGGCTCGGCGATCAGCTTGACCTGCGAGAGCACCGGGTCCTGGCCGACCACGGCGAGAAAGGCGCTGCGCGGGTCGAACGTGTCCGACCGTCGGGCGAGCGTCGGCGCCAAGTCGAACCGGAACCCGTCGACGTGCATCTCCTCGACCCAGTAGCGCAGCGAGTCGGTGACCATCTGCAGGGTGCGCGGATGGCGCAGGTCCATCGTGTTTCCGCAGCCGGTCACGTCGTCGTAGTTGCGGCCGTGGCGCAGCCGGTAGTACGCGGTGTTGTCCAGCCCGCGCCAGGAAAGTGTCGGTCCGTCCACGCCGCCCTCCCCGGTGTGGTTGTAGACGACGTCGAGGACGACCTCGATCCCGGCGGCGTGCAGCGCACGGACCATCGACTTGAACTCGCCGACCTGTTGCCCGTCTGACCCGCTAGCGGCGTAGGCCGCGTGCGGCGCGAAGAAGCCAACCGAGTTGTAGCCCCAGTAGTTGGCGCGGCCCCGACGGGTCAGGAAGGGCTCGCTCACGAAGTGGTGCACGGGCATCAGCTCGACGGTGGTGACACCCAGGCTGCGCAGATGGTCGATCACGGCCGGGTGCGCGAGCCCGGCGTACGTGCCTCGCTGCTCCGCCGGGACGTCGGCGTGCTGAAGCGTGAACCCGCGCACGTGCGCCTCGTAGATGACGGTGTCCGACCACGGGACTCGCGGTGGCGCGTCGCCCTGCCAGTCGAAGGCGTCGGAAACCACGACCGACCTCGGTGCGTAGGGCGCGGAGTCGCGGTCGTCACGCACGGTGTCGTCCTCACCAGGAACGCGGTGACCGAAGGCGGCGTCGTCGAGCCGCAGCGAGCCGTCGATGGCGCGCGCGTAGGGATCGAGCAGCAGCTTGGCCGGGTTGTAGCGGTGGCCGTGCCAGGGATCCCACGGGCCGTGCACGCGGTAGCCGTAACGGGTGCCGGGCCCGACGCCGTCGACCCGGCCGTGCCACACGCCGTAGGTGCGGTGCGGCAGCCGGACGCGCCGCTCGACCCCGTCCTCGTCGAAAAGGCAGAGCTCGACCTCCTCGCCGCCGCTGTAGACGGCGAACGTGGTCCCGGTGGCATCTGCGTGTGCGCCCAACCGCTCCATGTCGGGCAACGCTAGAGGGTTACGCTCGCGCGATGACGGACGCTGAGCTCGTGCGGGTCGAGGTCGATGGCGGCGTGGCCACCATCCGGCTCGACCGACCGCCCATGAACGCCTTGAACGTGCAGGTCCAGGAGGAGCTGCGCGCGGCTGCGGCCGAGGTCGGGACGCGTTCGGACGTGGCGGCGGTCGTGCTCTACGGCGGGGAGAAGGTGTTCGCCGCCGGAGCCGACGTCAAGGAGATGGCCACCATGGCCTACACCGAGATGGTCGACCGCTCGGCCGCGCTGCAGTCGGCCTTCACCGCGATCGCCCGCATCCCGAAGCCGGTCGTGGCCGCGGTGACCGGGTACGCGCTCGGCGGTGGCTGCGAGCTCGCGTTGTGCGCCGACTTCCGCGTCTGCGCCGAGGACGCGAAACTCGGGCAGCCGGAGATCCTCCTCGGGGTGATTCCTGGTGCGGGAGGCACGCAGCGGCTGCCTCGACTCGTCGGCCCGGCGAAGGCCAAGGACATCATTTTTTCGGGCCGCTTCGTCGACGCGCAGGAAGCACTGCGGATGGGGTTGGTCGACCTCGTGGTGGCGCCGGCGGAGGTGTACGACTCCGCGCGTGCGATGGCCGCCCGGTTCGTGGGTGGGCCGGCCTACGCCCTGCGTGCGGCGAAGGAAGCGGTCGACCGCGGCCTCGAGTGTGACCTCGACACCGGGCTGGAGCTCGAGCGGCTGCAGTTCACCGGTCTGTTCGCGACGGAAGACCGGCGGATCGGGATGACCTCCTTTGTCGAGCAGGGGCCCGGCAAGGCCTCATTCGTGGGTCGCTGATGACGGTTGCCGAACCGACCGAGGAGCAGATGGCGGCCGCATGGGCCGACCCGAAGCTCGCCAACGTGCTCTACCACGACTGGGAGGCCACGTCGTACGACGACAAGTGGTCGATCTCCTATGACGACCGGTGCATCTCCTACGCTCGCGACCGGTTCGCCGCCATCGCGGGCGCCGAGGGGTGGCCCTATCGGACCGCGCTGGAGCTGGGCTGTGGGACGGGCTTCTTCCTGCTCAACCTGAAGCAGGCCGGGGTGATCGATGCCGGCCACGTGACCGACCTGTCGCCGGGCATGGTCAAGCAGGCGGTGCACAACGCCGCCGAGCTCGGGTACGACGTCGAGGGACGAGTTGCCGACGCCGAGGAGCTGCCCGATCCCGCGGCCATGTTCGACCTCGTCGTCGGGCACGCGGTGCTGCACCACATCCCGG
>JBDUAP010000267.1:0-4166 GCA_040004585.1 Sporichthyaceae bacterium | reverse complement strand
GGCTCCGTCGACTCGTCCCCGTCGCCCGGCTCCTCGGTGACGCTCAACGTCGAGCTCACCGTCGGGGTGGAGGACGAGTCGGCGACCGTGGTCACCGCGATCGCGGCGGCGCCACCGGCACCGACCATGGCAGCGGCGACCACCAGCGAGGCCACGCGCAGCCGACCGGCGGCGAGATCGAGAAGTCGGGACACGGGAACCTCCAGGCAGGGGCGTGCCTGCAGTGCAGGCGCTGGCATCCCTTCATCGGAGCCGGTCACCGGTTCGTTACCTGCTGTGATGCCGGTGACCCGTCAGGTCACCCGTTCGGCTCAGATGGTGCCGTCGGCCAGGTCTTCGGCGATCTGCACGAGCGTGCGCACGCCCGCTCCGGTGCCGCCCTTGGGCGTGTAGCCGTGGGCGGTGTCGCTGAACGCCGGCCCGGCGATGTCCAGGTGCGCCCAGCGCAGCCCCTCACCGACGAACTCCTTGAGGAACAGCCCGGCAACCAGCATCCCGCCGTACTTGTCGCCCATGTTGGCGATGTCGGCGACGTCGGAGTCCATCGACTTGCGCAGCTCCTCGGGCAGCGGCATCGGCCACATCGCCTCTCCGGCCCGGCCGGCTGCGGCCGCGACGCCGTCGCGCACCTCGTCGGAGCTGGACATGATCGCCGAGGTCCGGCTACCCAGCGCAACCAGCTGCGCCCCGGTGAGTGTGGCGATGTCGATGACCAGGTCGGGCTTGTCCTCGCTGGCACGGGCCAGCGCGTCGGCGAGGATCAGCCGGCCCTCCGCGTCGGTGTTGAGCACCTCGACGGTCTTGCCGCCGTAGATGGTCAGCACGTCGGACGGTCGTTGCGCCGTCCCGGAGGGCATGTTCTCGGCCATCGGGGCCCAGCCGGTGACGTTCACGTCCGGCTTGATCCGCGCAATCGCCGTCATTGCCGCGATCACGGCGGCCGCGCCGCCCATGTCGGACTTCATCGCTTCCATCGCCGGTGACGGCTTCAGCGAAAGCCCGCCGGAGTCGAACGTGATGCCCTTCCCGACCAGCGCGAGGTGCCGCTTCGCCTTGCGGGACGTGTAGGTCAGCCGCAGCAGCCGGGGTGGTCGCGACGACCCCTGGCCGACACCGAGGATGCCGCCGTACCCCTGCTTCTTCAGTGCCAACTCGTCGAGCACCTCGACCTTGAGTCCGGCCTCGTTGGCCGCGGCCACGGCCACCGCCGCGAACTCCGCCGGGGGCAGGTCCAGGGGAGGTGTGTTGACCCAGTCCCGGGCCAGGTGCACCGCGGCGGAGACGGTCTTGGCGTGCTCGACCGCGGCCTTGACGGCCTTGTCCCTGCCCGCGGAGCTGACCAGGCTGAATGTCTCGACCGGGTCCTTGTGCTGGGCCTTGGACGCCACCCGGTAGCGGACGTAGCCGTAGGCCCCGAGCAGCGCGCCCTGCGCGACCGCTGCGGCGCTCGCGGCGTCCTCGGCCGGCAGCGCGAGGCCGACGCGACGGGACCCAGCCAGCGCACGGCTGGCTGCACCGGCCGCGCGGCGCAGCGTCTCCACGTCGTACGCCGTGGCCTGCCGGTTCCGTCGGCCGCCGGCTGCCTTCTCCTCGCCGAGCCCGACCGCGACGATCACCCGGGCGCCGGTAGCGCCGAGCGAGGGGACCTTGGTGACCTCCCCGACTGCGCCGGTTCCGCCGAGAGCCTCGACGGTGCTGGCCAGCCGGCCCTTGAAAGCCTTGTCCACGTCCTGCGCCCCGGGCACGAGGACCACGCCGCCGGAGCCCTTGGCCACGCCGACGACGAGGGCGTCCACCTTCAGGTCGGTCGGCTTGCTGGTGGTCAGGTTCAGAGTGCTCACGCGGGTCCCGTCTGTGCCGGATGTGCTCGCCGGATGTGCTTGTAGCGCGCGATGCTAGCGTCCGGGCGCATGACCGACTTGCGCCGATCTCCGCTCCATGAGCGCCATGTCGACCTGGGCGCCAAGATGGCCGATTTCGGTGGCTGGGCGATGCCGATCGAGTATCCCGGTGGCGGCGTGGTCAAGGAACACGCGGCCGTGCGCGAAGCCGTCGGAGTGTTCGACGTGAGCCACCTCGGCAAGGCCGTGGTGCGCGGTCCGGGTGCGGCCGCGTATGTGAACGCAACCCTGACCAACGATCTCGGGCGCATCCACCCCGGCCAGGCCCAGTACACGCTGTGCTGCGACGAGGTCACCGGCGGCGTGGTGGACGACCTGATCGCCTACTTCCGCAACGACGACGAGGTGTTCCTCATCCCCAACGCGGCGAACACCGCTGAGGTGGTGCGCCGACTCGCGGCTTCGGCACCAGACGGAGTCGATGTCCGTGACCTGCACGAGGACTTCGGGGTTCTTGCCGTGCAGGGCCCGCGCAGCGACGAGGTGCTCGCCGAGCTCGGTCTGCCCAGCGGGGACGAGCAGCTTGGTTACATGTCGTTCGCGCAGGCGGACTGGCGCGGCTCACCCGTCGTGGTCTGCCGGACCGGCTACACCGGGGAACGCGGCTACGAGCTGCTGCCGCGATGGGAGGACAGCCCCGCACTGTGGGACGCGGTGCTTGAGGTCGGGGCCGCGCACGGCGTTCGGGCGTGCGGCCTTGGCGCCCGAGACACCCTGCGCACCGAGATGGGTTACCCGTTGCACGGGCAGGACCTGTCCATGGACATCACGCCCGTCCAGGCCCGCTGCGGCTGGGCAGTGGGCTGGAAGAAGCCCGAGTTCTGGGGCCGGGACGTGCTCCTCGCCGAGAAGGGGGCCGGGGCCGAGCGGCTGCTTTGGGGACTGGAGGGGCTCGACCGCGGCATCCCGCGGCCGCACATGGCGGTGTCCGAGGACGGTAGGCCGATCGGTGAGGTCACCAGCGGGACGTTCTCGCCGACGTTGCGCAAGGGCATCGCTCTGGCCCTGCTCGACCGCTCGGTTGATGACGGCTCGGAGGTCGACGTCGACGTCCGCGGTCGCACCTCGCGGTTCCGTGTCGTCAAGCCCCCGTTCGTCGCGCCGTCGACGAAGGCGTCATGAATCCGGCACGCGTCCTGCTCGTCGGGATGATGGGCGCCGGCAAGACCTCGGTCGGCCGGGCGCTGGCGGCGCGCACTGGCTGGGGGTATCGGGACAACGACGAGATCGTCGCCGAGATCGAGGGCGTTCCGACCGACGAGCTGCTCAAGCGCGGTGGGCGTGACGCACTGCGCGCTGCCGAGTCACACGCACTGTCACGGGTCCTCGAGACGGACCCTCCTCTGATTGCGGGCGTCGCCGGAGGGGTGATCGAGTCTGCCGCGGACCGGACGCGGTTGGCGTCACCGGATGCGTTCGTCGTCTACTTGCACGCCCCCATCGAAGTGCTCGTAGATCGCGTCGGCTCAGGGGAGGGCCGTCCGTGGTTGCAGCCCGACCCCGAGAAGGCGATGCGCCGGCTATTCGAGGGCCGCGAACCGCTCTACCGAGAGGTTGCCGACCTGGTGCTCGACAGGCAGGACGGAGACGCGGAGCAGCATGCCGACCAGATCCTCGGCGCGCTCGAGCGATGGTCGCCCGGTCACTAACCGGCGGCGAAGACAACCAGTGCCATCGCGACCGCCACCTCGCAAACTGCACCGAGCACGTCGCCGGTCACACCGCCGAGCCGTCGGACGCACCGCCGCGTCAGGAGTTCACCGACGACGATGGCCGCGAGCACACCGACCGGCCCCAGCGGACCCAAAGCGACTGCGCCCAGGACCGCGGCGAGGACGAGCAGCGCGGCGACGCTGGGTGGCACGGACGAGGCGACCCGTGCGCCGAGCCCGTCCGGCCGGCCGGCCGGCACCCCGCGACGGCAGGAGACCGTCATGGCGACCCGGCCGACGGTGACTGCCACCAGCAGCCCGAGCGGGCCGGCCGCCGCGGCCGCCGTCACCTGAGCGAGCAGGACCAGCGCCAGCGTGAGGACCCCGAACGGCCCGACATCACCGGTGCGCATCACGGCGAGTGCCTCCGCTGCGGGCCTCCGCGTTCCCAGTCCGTCGGCGGTGTCGGCGAGACCGTCCAGGTGCAGGCCGCGCGTCAGCGCTGCCGTCGTCGCCACGCCGAGCACTGCAGACAGCAGCGCTGGATGGCCGATCAGGTCCGAGAGGGCCATCACACCGGCAGCCACGCTGCCGAGGAGCAGACCGACAAGCG
>JBDUAP010000266.1:0-4180 GCA_040004585.1 Sporichthyaceae bacterium | reverse complement strand
GGGTAGAACTTCTCGTCCTGGGTGTCGGCGTAGATGTTCAGAGCGGCGTTGCGCAAGATGTCGACACCGGTCAGGTCGGTCGTCGCCAGCGGGCCCATCGCGTGGCCGAAGCCGAGCCGGCAGGCGGTGTCGATGTCCTCGGCCGTGGCGACGCCGCTCTCGACCAGCCGGACGGCTTCCATCGCGAGCGCACAGATCAGCCGGGTGGTGACGAAACCGGCGACGTCCCGGTTGACCACGACGCAGGTCTTGCCGACGCTCTCGGCAAAATCGCGGGCAGCTGCGAGCGTCGCGTCGCTGGTCTTGTAGCCTCGCACCAGCTCGCACAGGCCCATCATCGGCACCGGCGAGAAGAAGTGCGTCCCGACGACCGACTCCGGGCGCTGGGTGACCGCAGCGATCTGGGTCACCGGGATCGCGCTCGTGTTCGTGGCAAGCACCGCACCGTCGCGACAGATCCGGTCCAGCTCGCGAAACAGCTCGTGCTTGACCTCGATCTGCTCGAAAACAGCCTCGACGACGATGTCGGCGTCCGCGACGGGCTCCAGGTCCACCGTCGTCGTGATGCGCTCGAGTGCGGCTGCAGCGGCCTCTGTCGACAGCTTTCCCTTGGCCGCGAAGCGATCCAGGGAGGTGCGGATGCCGGCTAGGCCGCGCTCCAGAGCCTCGTCGGTCACATCGCGCAGGACAACGTGGTGCCCCGCAGTGGCTGCGACCTGGGCGATACCGGCGCCCATCAGTCCGGATCCGATGACGGCGACATTGATCATTGCGGGAGCCTAACGCCTGCCATGGGTAACACTTTCCCTGTGTCCTCCGGCAGCCTGTCCTACCTGTTCGGGCCGCTGACCGCGTTCGCCGTCGTCGGCGTACTGGTGCTGCTGCTGCGCTGGGCCTTCAGCGGACGCAGCAAGTCATTGGTCGCGCGTCGCCCGGTCGTTGGCCACAGCGGCGAGTACGGCCTGCTCGTCCCGGTCGCAGAGCCGACCACGTTCGTCGAGGGTGAGCTGATCCGTCGCCGACTCGAGGACGCCGGGCTGCGCGCCACGTTGGTGCCGACCGCGGACGGCCCCCGGGTCATGGTGTTCGCCGACAATGAGCGGGTCGCCCGGGCGATCCTGCGGGACGACCCTCAGAGCCGGTAGAAGTCGTCCTCCGGCTCGCGGGTGACATCGGCGCCCAGGGCACGGAGGTGCTCGGCGAAACCCGGATAGCCACGGTCGACGTGGAATGCGTCGCTCACGGTCGTGACGCCGTCGGCCACGAGCCCGGCAACGACGAGCCCGGCGCCGGCCCGGATGTCATGCCCGCGCACGGGTGCGCCGCTCAACCGCTCCCGGCCGCGGACGACAGCGTGGTGACCGTCGGTGCGTACGTCGGCGCCCAGCCGCGCCAGCTCGTCGACGAACATGAACCGTGACTCGAAGACGTTCTCGGTCACCATGGCAGCCCCCGTCGCGACGCTGTTGAGAGCGAGCACCATCGGCAGCAGGTCGGTCGCCAAACCCGGGTAGGGCAGCGTGACGGCGTCGAAGGACCGCGGCCGGCTGTCCATCCGAACCCGGAACCCGTCCGACGTCCAGTCGATGTGTGCACCCGCGGTGACCAGCTTGTCCAAGGCGATCTCGATGTGCTCGGGGTGCGCGTTGTGCACCACCACATCCCCCTGGGTCATCGCCGCGGCGAAGGCCCAGGTGCCGGCCAGGATCCGGTCCGGGATCGCGTCATGGTTGGTGGGCCGAAGCCGGTCGACGCCCTCGATCTCGATCATCGAGGTCCCCGCACCGCCGATCTGCGCACCCATCTGTTCGAGCATCAGGCACAGGTCGACGATCTCGGGCTCGCGCGCGGCGTTGTCGATGACCGTCGTGCCCTTGGCCAGCGCGGCGGCCATCAGCAGGTTCTCGGTCGCGCCGACACTGGGGAAGTCCAGCCAGATCGTCGCGCCGGTCAGCCCGCCCGGTGCACTGGCGATGACGTAGCCGTGCTCGGACTCGATCTCGGCACCGAGCTTGGTCAGCCCGGCCAGGTGGAAGTCCAGCGGGCGGGAGCCGATGTTGTCCCCGCCCGGGCGGGCCACCTTGGCCTTCCCGCACCGCGCCAGGAGCGGACCCAGCACGTTGATGGAGGCCCGCATCCGGCGGACCAGGTCGTAGTCGGCCTCGTGGCCCGGGCGCTCCGGGACGTCTATCGAGACCGTGGCCGTGTCGACGTGGTAGTCCACGGCGCAGCCCAGTCGCCGCAGCAGCTCGCACATGATCTCGGTGTCCAGGATGGCCGGGACGTCGGTCAGGGTGGTGCACCCCTCGGCGAGCAGCGCAGCCGCCATCAGCTTCAGAACGCTGTTCTTCGCTCCGGTGACCGTTACCTCGCCGGCCAGGCGGGCGCCCCCGACAACACGAAATCTGTCCACGGGCGGCATCGTAGGCTGTCCGGATGGTCAACCTCACCCGCATCTACACGCGCACCGGCGACGACGGCACCACGGGATTCGGTGGTCGCGGCCGGATCTCGAAGAACGACTCCCGCCTGGTGGCCTACGCCGATTGCGACGAGGCCAACTCAGCGGTCGGGGTGGCCCTCGCTACGAGCGAGATGGATGCCGATGTGGCCGAGGTGCTGGTCCGCGTCCAGAACGACCTCTTCGACGTGGGCGCCGACCTCTGCACCCCGGTCGAGCCGGACCCCAAGTACCCACCGCTGCGCATCGTGGAGTTGCAGGTCGAGCGGCTTGAGCAGGAGATCGACCACTTCAACGCCTCCGTCGAGGAGCTGCGGTCGTTCGTGCTGCCGGGCGGCTCCCCCGCGGCGGCCCACCTGCACGTCGCGCGCACCGTCGTACGACGTGCGGAGCGCTCGACCTGGGCGGCTCTCCAGGAGCACGCCGACACGATGAACCCGCTGACCGCGAAGTACCTGAACCGGCTCTCGGACCTGCTGTTCGTGCTCGCGCGCTACGCCAACCGGGAGCGCGGCGACGTGCTGTGGGTCCCCGGCGCCAACCGCTAAGTCAGCGTGTGAATCGACCCGGTCAACCCGGCCGGCCCGGCGGCGCGGCCTCCAGCCACGACCGGAAGCCGGTCAAGGCGTCCTCGCCCATCGCGAACTCCACGACGTTTCCCAAGTCGTTGCCCATGTCGCTGCCCTCGCGACAGCGCACGATCACCGCGCCGGAGAGCAGCGCAAAGACCTCCGCTCCTTCGGGCACCCGCCGGTCGATGATCTCCAGCTCCCGGCGGCCCATCACGTGCCGCGGGCGGGTGGCGTAGCTGAATACGCGGTACCACTCCAGCGAGTCGCC
The DNA here is from genome assembly GCA_040004585.1 of Sporichthyaceae bacterium. Lineage (GTDB taxonomy): Bacteria > Actinomycetota > Actinomycetes > JACCUZ01 > JACCUZ01 > JBDUAP01. The sequence continues at coordinate 879 of JBDUAP010000266.1, read as the reverse complement.
GGAGTAGCGCCCAATGCCCAACGCCCAGCCCTTGCCGGACTGGGCCGGACGCAGCCGGAGGCTGCAGTCGAACGTCCCCCCGCGGCGGGTGATGACCCGACGTCGTACGGCGAGCACAGCGACGGCCGCCAGGGCGACGACCACCAGGACGGCAACGCCGTCGACGGCCGTGATGACGCTCACGCGTTACCGGCCATCAGCCACGGCCGCGCAGTCCCGGTCGAGTTCGTCAGTCCGACTGGCCGGCAGCGCGCAGACGTGCTTCCGCCCGCTGCACGGCCTCCTCGGCATGCTCGTCGTCAGAGCTCCTGGCGCGCTCCAGCGAGGACTGGGCACGCGAGACGTCAATTTCATCGGCGAGCTCGGCTGTCTCGGCCAGGATGCGCACCGTGTTGTCGTGAACCAGCAGGAACCCACCGTGCACGGCTGCGAGGGTCGAGGTCTCGCCCTCGCGGATGTCCACGACCCCGCCAGGGACGAGCACCGACAGGTGGTCCCAGTGACCGGGCAGGATCCCGATCTCGCCGTCGACGGTCCGGGCGCGCACGAATGTCGCCGCGCCGCTCCACACCAACTTGTCGACCGAGACGACCTCAACGTCGAGCTTTGCGTCGGCCACCCGTGATCAGCCCCCCTTCTCGAGCTCGGCCGCCTTGCGCTCGACGTCCTCGATGCCACCGCACAAGAAGAAGGCCTGCTCGGGGAGGTGATCGTACTCCCCCTCCGTGAGCTTCTTGAACGAGTCGATCGTCTCGTCGATCGGCACGAACGAGCCCTCGAGGCCCGTGAAGGCCTTGGCCACGAACGTGTTCTGCGACAGGAACCGCTGGATCCGGCGGGCCCGGTTGACGAGGATCTTGTCCTCCTCGGAGAGCTCGT
>JBDUAP010000265.1:0-4181 GCA_040004585.1 Sporichthyaceae bacterium | reverse complement strand
GGACTCCGCCGCCCAGGCGCGCCGGGAGCTGGCGGGGACGGTTCGCGCGTGGGGCCGACCGTCGGTGGAGGAGCTGACCCACAGCACGGCCATCCACGAGCTGATGGTGGTGCTCGGGATCGCAAAGCCGACCGCGGAGCGGCTGCTGCAGTTGGCCACCCGGCTTGTGACCGTGCTGCTCGACACGCTGGCGGCGGTGGAGGCCGGGCGGATCGACCTGCCCCGCGCCGAGGTGCTGTCCGAGCAGACCGCGGTGGTCGAGGACACGGACGCCCGCGCGGTGGAGGCCGTCGTGCTGTGCCAGGTCGCTGACCATGACGGCCCCTGGGGCGGGCTGTCGCCGCGCAAGTGGCGGTCCCAGATCCAGCGGCTGGTCGTGCAGGTCGACACCGACGCGGCCCGCGGCGCCGCGAGGCAGTGAGGCTGCTCCGGGCGGTCCGCGCGTGGGCGCAGGGCGACGGCTTCGGGGTGCTGCGGGTCGAAGGGCCCGACGTGGACATCGCGATGGTCGACCGGGTGATCACGGATCTGGCCTACGCCTGGCCCGCCGTGGACAAGGACGGCAACAAGCTGAGCATGGACCAGCGCCGCTACGACGCGCTGATGGACCTGTTCCGCCGCGTCGAGGCCAGCGACGACCTGCCCTGGTCGCGGGTCCGCCGCGAACGCGAGATCGGCCTGGTCATGCACGCCGACACCTTCTTCGGTGACGGACCCGCCAAGGACGACCCCGGCGAGCTGCGCGGCCTCGGCGCACCAGCCCCATCGACCTGATCAGCGCTGCGGAGATGGCCCGGACGGAGGTCGACGCCGGCGCAGCCACCCGGGTGCTGTTCGTGGACGGCGACGGGGTCCTGCAACGCACCATCCGCCTCCCGCACCGTGCGGCCCGCGGCTGGACCCGCGACCTCCTGGTCGACTCAGTTCGCAAGGCACTGCCAGACATACCTCCGCTGCAAACCGGGGCCTACGAACCCACCGTGGCGATCAGCGACCACGTCCGCGCGGTGCACCCGCGGTGCGCCTCCTATGACTGCGCAAGGCTCGCGAGCCGCTGCGACCTCGACCACGACCAGGCCTACCCGCGCGGACCGACGTCGGTGACGAATCTGTGTCCACGGTGCCGGCGCCACCACCAACTCAAGACCCGAGGGTTGGTGCAAACGCGCCTGCATCGCGATGGCTCGGTCACCACCACAACCCGGCTCGGCACGAGGCTGACAACGCGCCCCGAACCCATGCCCGGCCACGGCCGCGGCGAGGCCTACGCCTGCTCCGAGTGATCGCTCGGCCGGTGACCTTCGCTTCGGTTGCGGGTCTCAAGAACGGTGCGGCGGGTGCCGTAGGTGCGCTATATCTGCGCCGCCTTCGCACGGCTAGCCTCGCGGCATGACGGGCGCGGAGCTGTGGCTGGTCCGGCACGGCGAGACCCAGTGGAGCGCGTCCGGCCAGCACACCGGCACGACCGACATCGAGCTGAGTGAAGCGGGCCGCCGGCTCGCCACGGCCCTTCGCGAGCGCCTCTCGGGCATCCGGTTCGACCGCGTCCTCACCAGTCCGCTTCAACGCGCCCGCGTCACCGCCGAGCTGGCCGGCTTCGGCGACCGGGCCGAGGTCGTCCCCGAGCTGGCCGAGTGGAACTACGGGCAGGACGAAGGCCGCACCACTCCGGAGATCCGCGAGGACCGGCCCGGGTGGACCGTGTGGCGAGACGGGCCACTCGAAGGCGAGACGGCAGACGAGGTCGGTCTCCGGGCCGACAAGGTCATCGCCCTCGCCGCCGAGTCAGCTGGTCGCGTCCTGGCGTTTGGCCACGGCCACATGAGCCGGGTCATCGGAGCCCGCTGGATCGGACTGGCCCCGGCCGACGGAATCCGGCTCCAGCTCGGGACTGCGGCTGTCTGTGTCCTCGGCCACGACCGAGAAACCAGGGCGATCGTGCACTGGAACGACACCGGGCGCCTCGACCCGGCGTAGACGGGCGCTGAAGTCCCCGCAACAAACGGTCGATGAGCAGACCATGCCGAGGAAAGCCACCCGCTCGGAGGCCGAGCAGCAGGTCGCCGACCTCCTCCGCACCGCCAAGGACTCGCTTGGTCTCAGCGTTGCGTTCCTCAGCCGCATGGACGGCACCACCCAGCACCTCGAGGTCGTCGAGACCTCGGTGCCCTTCCTGTTCAAGGAAGGCGCGACACAGCGCCAGGAGACGACGTTCTGCCAGGCGATCCTGGACAAGAAACTGCCGGCCGTCATCCCGGACGTCACGAAGTTCCCCGAGGCCATGAAGCTGCCCGCCGCCCGGTTCCTCCGCATCCGCAGCTACGTGTCCGTCCCGGTCGTGCTCAGCGACGGCACGATGTACGGCACGTTCTGCGCAGCCGGGCTCACCACCGACAAGGGCCTCACCAAGAGGGACAGGTCGCTCATGCAGGTGCTCGCCTCGGCGGCCTCGGTCATCATCGAGCCCGGCGTACGCGAGAGCGCCCGGCGGTCAGAGATCGAGGACCGCCTCGCGCCGGTGATCCGCGAGGGCGGCCCGCTGGTCGTCCTCCAGCCGATCGTCGACCTGGCCACCGGCCACCGGATCGGCGCCGAGGCGCTCAGCCGCTTCCCGGCGTCCTGGGACAAGGCCCCAGACGTCTGCTTCGCCGAGGCGCACAGCATCGGCCTCGGCAACGACCTGGAGGTCCTCGCCCTCGAGCGCGCCGCCGCCCACCTGTCCAACGTCACCGGCTACGTCGCCATGAACGTCTCACCCGCGACGCTGCTGACCGTCGAGTGCACCGAGCTGCTGAAGCGGCTACCGCTGGACCGGATCCTCCTCGAGCTCTCTGAACACGACCGGGTCGAGGACTACGCCGCCCTCACAGCCACCCTCGCCCCGCTCCGCGAGAAAGGACTGCGCCTGGCGATCGACGACGTTGGCGCGGGTTTCTCCTCGCTGCGGCACATCGTGCTGACCGCGCCCGACGTCATCAAGCTCGACCGCAGCATCATCGACGGCGTCAGTGGCGACCCGGTCCTGCGCACCCTGGTGCACTCGCTGGTGGACTTCGGTCACGGTTGCGACGCACGGGTCGTCGCCGAGGGCGTCGAGACCTCGATGGATGCCGTCGCTCTGCGCGCGCTCGAGGTCGACTACGGCCAGGGCTGGTACTTCGGCCGCCCCGGTCCCCCCGAAGCGATGACCGACGGCCTCGGCGCACAGCTCACGCCCGACTCGGTCACGGCCTGATCCGACCGCTCGCCCGCACTTCCTTGTGGACGCGCTTCCACCGGGCCCGTTCCTGCGCCCGCATCCGTGCGTCGTGTCGCATCGCCATCCAGCGCGCCTCCTTGAGCAGCTTGCGGTAGCTCTCCAGCCGCCGCTGCGGCAGCTCGCCCGACTCGACCGCGGCCAGCACCGCGCAACCCGGCTCGGTCTTGTGCGCGCAGTCGCCGAACTTGCACAGCTCCGCGAGCGCATCCACCTCAGCGAACACCAGCTCCAACGACTCAGCCACGTCGGTCATCCCGACACTGCGCAGCCCCGGGGTGTCGATCACGAGACCGCCGCCCGGCAACAGAACCAGCTCGCGGTGCACGGTGGTGTGCCGGCCCTTGCCGTCAGCACGCAGCTCTCGTGTCGCCATCAAGGTCGCACCAGCGAGCGCGTTGGTCAGCGTGGACTTGCCAGCGCCGGACGGCCCGAGGAACGCGAGCGTCACACCCGGCCCGGCGTACGGCACGAACTCGGCCATTCCCACCCCGGTCGTGGCACTCACTGCGAAGACCTCGACGCCCGGCGCGGCCGCCGCCACCTCTGCCCGCATCCCTTCCGCGTCCGGCACGAGGTCGGCCTTGGTCAGCAACACCAGCGGGCTGGCCCCGCTCTCCCATGCCAACGCGAGGAACCGCTCGATCCGGCCCAGGTCCGGCTCCGGGTGCAGGCCCTCGACCACGACCGCGACGTCGACGTTGGCCGCAAGCACCTGCCCGTGTGAGCTGCCCGGCGTGACAGAGCCTCGGACAAACGCGGTACGACGGGGCAGCACCGCCTCGGCGGTGATCCGCCCGTCGGTCCAGCGGCGGATCGCGATCCAGTCGCCCACGCACGGGGTGGCCACCGGGTCGGCAGCGCCCGCGGCCAACAGCGCACCGGAGAACGTCGCACGCAGCGGCCCGCCGGAGGTCAACCCGTC
>JBDUAP010000264.1:0-4182 GCA_040004585.1 Sporichthyaceae bacterium | reverse complement strand
TCCTGGTACGTCGAGGCGCTGACCGACCGGCTCGAGGCCGAGGCGGAGGCGATCTTCACCCGGATCCGCGACATGGGCAGCGACGGGACCATCACGTCCGGCCTATTGAGAGGGATCGAGGACGGCTGGTTCATGTCCGAGATCGCCGAGTCCGCGTTCACCTACCAGCGGGCCTTGGAGAAGGGCGAGAAGAAGATCGTCGGCGTGAACTGCCACACCAACACCGTCGAGGAGCCGCTGGAGATCCTGCGGGTCTCCCACGAGGTCGAGCGGGAGCAGAACCGCGTGCTCGCCGAGCGCAGGGCCGACCGGGACGGTGCGCGTGTCGAGGCGGCGCTGGCCGCCTTGGTCGAGGTTGCCCGCAACGACGCGAACATGGTGCCGGCGATGCTCGACGCGGCCCGGGCCGAGGCGACGCTCGGGGAGATCTGCGATGCATTGCGCGGGGTATGGGGCGACTACCGCGAGCCGCCGCGCTTCTAGGGCGGTCACGCGAGCTTTGACCTCTGGGGCAGGATAGAGACATGAGCCAGCCGAGCATCAACCCGTACGGCGCGGTGGACCTTTCCTCACTCGCCGCCAGTCCCGGCCCGGCTGCCGGTAACGGTGCCGGGGCGGCTGCATCGGGCGTGGTCATCGACGTCACGGAGGCCGATTTCCAGGCGCTCGTCGTCGAGCAGTCCATGACGGTTCCGGTGGTCATCGACTTCTGGGCCGACTGGTGTGGGCCGTGTAAGCAGCTCAGCCCGATCCTGGAGCGGCTCGCAGCAGCCGATGGCGGCCGGTGGCTCCTGGCGAAGGTCGACGTGGACGCCAGCCCGAGACTCGGGCAGGCGTTCCAGGTGCAGAGCATCCCGGCCGTCTTCGCGGTTCTCCAGGGCCAGCCCGTCCCGCTGTTCCAGGGTGCGGTGCCGGAGCCGCAGGTGCGGCAGTACCTCGACGAGCTGCTGCGGGTCGCCGAGGCGAACGGCGTCACCGGTCGCATCGTGGCGCAGGACGAGCTGGCGGCGACCGAGCCGGAGCAGCCACATGACCCTCGCTACGACGAGGCCTACGACGCGATCGAGCGCGGCGACTACGAGGCCGCGGCCACCGCCTACCAGGCCCTGCTCGACCAGGCGCCCGCCGACGCCGACGCCCGCGCCGGCCTGGCGCAGGTCGAGCTGCTCCGCCGCACCGCCGACGTGGACGCCGAAGCTGTCCGTCGCCGCGCAGCCGAACGACCAGACGACGTGGACGCCCAGACCGCCGCCGCCGACCTCGAGCTGGTTGAAGGCAAGATTGACGAGGCGCTCCGCCGGCTGATCGACGTCATCCGCCGCACCAGCGGCGACGACCGCGAACGCGCCCGCCAGCACCTGCTCGGCATGTTCGAGGTGGTCGGCTCGGCCGACGAGCGGGTCGCCAGGGCTCGGACCGCCCTGGCCAATGCATTGTTCTGAGGGCGGATCGAGACCGGCAGCCGCCGACAGGAACACCGTCGAGTGGCGCGTTCTGGCCGGTCGCGGAGGTGACCTGGCGGCCAGAACGCGGCACTCGATGGGCTCTTTCCCCCGGTGCCGCCTACCGCGCGAAGATCAGGATGACGAGGATGACGGCAATGACGAGCGCGAGGATCGCGATGGTCCGGGTGTTCATCGGAACTCCGTTTCAGCGGGGGACGTGACCGGTTGTTGATCTCCCCCGAGCGGGCGATCAAACCGAGGGCCCCCTGTCTGCCCGCTTCCCCTGCGGACCCCCGCCCCGTACGTTGAACGTGACGACTCCTGCTCAGCCAGGCGCCGCCGTCCAGGAACGGGCCCAGCACCTAAGGAGCACGAAATCATGGCAAGCAAGAACAAGGGTGGCCGCGAGATCCGCAAACCCAAGCAGGAGAAGAAGCCCAAGGGCGCAGCGACCATGGGCACGATCATGCCGACGGGTAAGCCGGCCAAGTAGGGACGCGAGCCCTCCGTCAGTCCCTGCGGCGCAGCCAGACCGTGCCGAGAGGCGGCACCCGCAGCGTGGCGGAGGCCGGCTGGCCGTGCCACGGCGTGCCCCGCGCCTCGATGGCGCCGAGGTTGCCGACGCCGCTGCCGCTGTAGGTCTCGGCGTCGGTGTTGAGGACCTCGTCCCAGCGTCCGGCGTACGGCAGACCCACTCGGTAACCCTCGTGCGGGACCGCCGAGAAGTTCGCGACGCAGGCCAGGGCCGAGCCGTCGTCGCCGTGGCGCAGGAACGAGAACACGTTGTTGCTCGCGTCGTTGGCATCGATCCACTGGAAGCCAGTGGGGTCGGCGTCGCGGGTCCACAAGGACGGGCTCTCGCCGTAGACCCGGTTGAGGTCAGCCACCAGCGTCTGCACCCCGCGGTGGTCGGGGTTGTCGGTCAGCCACCAGTCCAGCGAACGCGACTCGGCCCACTCCGACTCCTGGCCGAACTCCGAACCCATGAACATCAGCTGCTTGCCGGGGTGCGCCCACATGAAGGCGAGGTACGCGCGCAGGTTCGCCAGCTGCTGCCAGTGGTCGCCGGGCATCTTGCGCAACAGTGAACCCTTGCCGTGCACGACCTCGTCGTGCGAGATCGGCAGGACGTAGTTCTCGGAGTAGGCGTACATCATCGAGAACGTCATCTGGTGGTGGTGGTACTGCCGGTAGACCGGCTCGCGGCTGATGTAGCCGAGCGAGTCGTGCATCCAGCCCATGTTCCATTTGAAGCCGAACCCGAGCCCGCCGAGGTGGGTCGGTCGGGTCACGCCGGGCCACGCCGTGGACTCCTCGGCAATGGTGACGATGCCGGGGACCCGGCGGTAGGCCGTGGCGTTGACCTCCTGCAGGAACGCGACCGCCTCGAGGTTCTCCCGCCCGCCGTACTGGTTGGGCAGCCACTCGCCCTCTTCGCGGGAGTAGTCCAGGTAGAGCATCGAGGCGACCGCGTCGACCCGCAAACCGTCGACGTGGTACTCCTCGAGCCAGTACAAGGCGTTGGCCACCAGGAAGTTGCGCACCTCGCTGCGGCCGAAGTCGAAGACCAGCGTTCCCCAGTCGGGCTGCTCGCCGCGACGGGGGTCGGGGTGCTCGTAGAGCGGGGTCCCGTCGAACCGGGCCAGCGCCCACGCGTCCTTGGGGAAATGGGCCGGCACCCAGTCCACGATGACGCCGATGCCCGCCTGGTGCAGCCGGTCGATCAGGAAGCGCAGGTCGTCGGGCGAGCCGTAGCGCGACGACGGCGCGAAGTAAGACGAGACCTGGTAGCCCCAGGATCCTCCGAACGGGTGCTCGGCCACGGGCAGGAACTCCACATGGGTGAAACCGAGGTAGGTCACGTGACCGACCAGCTGATCGGCGAGCTCGCGGTAGGACAGTCCCCGCCGCCACGAGCCGAGATGCACCTCGTAGGTGCTCATCGGGCTCGTCAGCGGGTCGATCTTCGCGCGCCTCTCCAGCCACTCGCCGTCGCCCCACTCGTACGACGACGTGTGCACGACCGACGCGGTCGCCGGCGGCGTCTCGGTGGCGAACGCCATGGGATCGGCCTTCTGCCGCCAGACGCCGTCGCGCCCGAGCACCTCGAACTTGTAGTGCGCGCCGTCACCGACATCTGGGACGAACAGTTCCCAAACGCCGCTGGACCCGAGCCCGCGCATCGGATGGGCCCGGCCGTCCCAGTAGTTGAAGTCCCCCACCAGCCGCACGCCCTGGGCGTTGGGAGCCCAGACGGCGAACGACGTTCCGCTGACCTGGCCGGCCAACCCGTCGTACAGGCGGGTGTGTGCCCCCAGGACCTCCCAGAGCTGCTCGTGGCGCCCCTCGCCGATCAGGTGGAGGTCGATCTCGCCCAGCGTCGGCAGGAACCGGTAGGGGTCGTCCATCCGTCGCGGCGGCCCGTCGTAGGAGACCTCGAGGCGGTAGTCCGGGACGTGCTCGCCCGCAACCACACCCGCCCACACGCCACCGAACTCGTGCTCGAGCTCGTAGCGCTCGTCGCCGACGCACACCGCAACGGAGGTGGCCCACGGTCGGAGGCTGCGGATGGTGACGCCCTTCCCGCCCGTGGCGCCCGGGTGCGGACCGAGGATCGAGTGCGGGTCGTGGTGCGCGCCGCCGACCACTCGCTCGAGCTCGTTGTGGTCGACGCGCAGCGGTGTTGGCTCGCTCACGTGTCTCCCTCCTCGGCGCCAGAGGCGGCGAGTCGTTCGAT
>JBDUAP010000263.1:0-4183 GCA_040004585.1 Sporichthyaceae bacterium | reverse complement strand
GCGCCGGCATATGCGCAATCGGATCGACGATGTGCTCGCCACGCTCGCCATTTCCCGAGGTTGCGACGGCGAAGTCGCGGCCGGTCACGACGGTCAGGATCTGGTTGTTGTGCTGCGGATCACTGACACCTACTCGCCAGGGCCGCCCCGGTGCGGCGTCACCGGCGATCTGCATGTCACCGCCTCCGTTGACTGCGTGGTTGTGACTGCCGCAGTCGCGCAGCAGGTCACTCGCCCGCTCGATCGCCCAGCCCTTTACGAGACCCGTCGGGTCGAGCCCACCAGGCAGGTCAGCAGTGAAGTAGCCGCCCGTCTCGGTCGTGAGCACGTCGTACCAGGACAGCACCTCGCGCACCAGCGGATCGGCACCCGCGATCGTGAGCTCGCCTCTGCGAATGCGGCTGATATCACTGTGTTCGCGGTAGGTGCTGAACACCGCGTCGACGTGGTGCAGCCACGCGACGACCTCCCTCCGTGCGTTGTCCCACGCACCGGGGTCGCGCACGGCGACGCTGAACACGGTGCCCATGCAGTGCTCCACATGGGTGCGGCCAGTCGTTCCGAGACCGGTGTCGCTCATGTCAGCCGTTGATCCTGTCCAGCGCGCTCTGCAGCGAGGTGATGTAGCCGTCGGAGGTGTAGGTGGCGCCGGAGACCATGTCGATATTCGCGTTTCCGGCCTGCAGCGCCTCCTGGTTCAGCTGGGGGATGGCGTAGGCATTGATCTCCTGATCGCGCCCGCTGCCGTTCGGGTAGTTGATCGCGGTCACGTCGGTGAGCTTGCCGTTCGTCACCGTGATGCGCACCTGCACCGGGCCGAACCTGGTGTCCGCGGAGTCGCCGGTGATCGTGCTCGAGGCGGCTGAACTGCTGCCGCCCGCGCTCGCGGTTGGGGTCGGGGTCGCGGTGCTGCTCCCGCCTGCGCTCGAGGTGCTGCCGCCGATGGGGGCGGGCAGTCCCGTGGCGGTGACAGCTCCGTGCGTCTTGAACGACAGCAGCATGATGAGGCCGGCGATCGTGCTCAGAATCGCAAGGACGGCGCGACGCATTGCAGGTCCTTTCTGGGTCAGAACTCGAAGGATTCGTGGTGGATGTGGCGGTGCGGTACGCCGGCGGTGCGTAGCGCTCGCGTGACAGCTGTGGTCATCCCGGCCGGTCCGCACAGATAGACGTCGTGCTCGGCGACATCGGGAAGGTTGGTCTGCAGCGCCGTCGTCGACAGCGGGTCACCACCGAGATCTGCACGGCGACCGAGCACGATGCGCAGGTGCGCGCCGCGCTCTGCGGCGAGGCTCTCGAGCTCGTGCAGGAAGACCAGGTCCTGTCGCGCACTCGCGCGGTACAACAGCGTCAGGTCCCCTGGTGCGGCGGGCAGGGTTTCGAAGAGCGCACGCAAGGGCGTGATGCCGACACCTCCGGCGATCAGCAACACCTTCGGTCGCCGGCGCCGTGCCGCGGTCATCGCACCGTAGGGGCCTTCTGCGAACACGCGCGTTCCGGGGCGTAGATGGGTGAGCGAGCCGCTGTGGTCGCCGAGCGCCTTGACGGTGATGCGCACGCGGTCCGCCTGCGGCGCTGCTGAGAGCGAGTACGGCGAGGAGACCCACCACATCTCCCGCGTCAAGAACCGCCAGCGGAAGTACTGCCCGGACGCGGCGTTCAGCTCGTGGAGATGGCGGCCACGAATGATGACACTGACGACACCGGGTGCCTCGGCGCGGATCGCCTCGACCCGCATCCGGTGCCGCATCGCCTGGCGGACCGGGGTGACGAACCGGTACCAGAGGATCGCCAGACCGACGAGCACGTACAGGCCGGCCCAGGCGATCCGCACTGGCAGGTTCGACACGAACTCGGCGCCGGTCGCGAACTGGTGACTGAAGGCGAGAGCGACGGCGAGGTAGGTGTAGAAGTGCAGGTAGTACCAGGTCTCGTACCGCAGCCGGCGACGGGCAGCGCGTGCAGACGTGATCCCGACACCGACGAGCAACAGCCCGGCGACGGTCGCGGCGAGCACGTCCGGATAGCTCAGCAGCAGCGTCTTACCTTGGCTGAGGACGTTCGTGTGCGCGGCTACAGCGTAGCCCCAGGTGATGAGCAGGCCATGAGCGACGACGAGGCTCACGGTGTACCGGCCGCCTCTCGCGTGCCATCGAGCCAGCCGGTCCGCACTGATGTCGCGTTCGAGCGGCGGGAGGCGGGCCATCAGGGCGACGAGGACGATGACCGCGTAACCGGCGAGCAGCCCGGTGATCCGGCCGGCGTTGGTCAGCCAGCCGCCCAGGCCCTGCACGGATGGCGTGTTCTGCCACCACAGTCCGATCGCGGCCACCGCACCGAGGGCGATCAGGCTGAGCACCGCGTTCGGGCGGGCACGGAGCGCCCTGGGCGCCGACGTGGCAGGTGCGCGCTGGGCCACGTGGGCGCCACGGGGAACCTGCCGGGCCATGACTGACATGCAAACCAGTGAAGGGCACGAACCTGAGACCTGGCTGTGCCCCGCCTGTGAATCTGAATCTGTCCAGACGAGGGACTCGAACGAAATCCCCTCGGGCGGCGGACGGTCAGCGGACGGTCAGGGACAGCTTCTCGCTGACCTCACCCACGGGGTCACAGGCTGTCGCCCGGAGCGTGATGGGATGCGTGCCCGCCCTGAATGCATAGGTGGTCATGAGGAACTCGTTGTCCATCTTGACGAGCGGGGCGCCACGCACGCAGTGGTATTCCGATGAGCCGCGACCGTCCCAGCCCCTAGGGTCCCAATACATCTGCAGCGACAGCAGGTTGTCTGTGCCGGTGGCCAGCTCGCCGGCATCGTTGTACATCTGCGGGACGAGCCCGTGGAAGGTGATCTGGACGACGACGGGGGTGCCCAGCCCGCGGTCCGATAGCCCGGCGGCCAACTCCTCCTGACTCTCGAGGCCGACGGTGAGGAACGGTTTGGGTGCCGGCTTGGCCGGGACGCTGTCCGCGCGGGTGAACGGCAGGCCTCCAGCGCCGAGCGTGATTGCGACGACGGCGGCGACAGCGGCGAGCGCGCCGGCCACCGAGGCCAGCCGCACCGTGGCGGCGCGACGTGCCCGGTGGTGGATCGCGGGAACCCGGTCGACGGACTCGTCCAGGTCGGCGCGCTCGGCGAGCTCGGTCAGCGCACGGTCCAGGGCGTCAGGGCTGAGGTTCATCGGCTCGGCTCCTCAATGGTCGGCGACGGCGCATGCCCGACGCGCAGCGCGGCCAACCCCTTGCTCGTCTGGCTCTTCACGCCACCGACACTGATCCCCATGACGGTGGCCGTCTCGGCCTCACTCAGGTCGCAGTAGTGCCGCAGGACCACGGCCACCTGCTGCCGGCGCGGCAGCGCGCGCAGCCCGGTCAGCAGGTAGTCGAGCTCACCCACGTCCACGGCCAGATCACGACCGGCGACGCCGCCGCGGGGGAAGTCCGCGGTGAGCACCTCGCGCCCGCGCAACCGGCGCCACCACGACGTCCGGATGGACACCATCACCCGCCGCATGTACGCGTCCGGGTTGTCGTAGTCGCCGACCTTCGCCCAGCGCGGCAGCACCTTCGCATACGCGGACTGCAGAAGGTCCTCGGCTGTGTCGAGGTCACCGGTGAGCAGGAACGAAAGGCGCTTGAGCCGCGGACCGCTCGCCCGCACATAGGAGTCGAAATCCGACTCCGCAGGCGACACGCTCATCGAACCTCCAGGGCTCATGTCGCCAAGTACACGCCAACGCGGCCGAAAAGGTTTCCACACCACTCCGCAAGGTGCGGCATCTGTGAGTTCTTGAGGCTGTGACCCCACGTAGGGACAGGGAACGCGTCAGGCATTCAGCCAGGCGAGCACAGCGAGAACCCTGCGGTGATCGTCCGGCTCCTGGATCAGGTCGAGCTTGGTCAGGATGCTGGCGATGTGGCTCTCGACGGTCTTGGCCGTAAGGAACAGCTGGCGCCCGATGGCCCCATTGGACCGGCCCTGCGCGACCAGGGACAGGACCTCACGCTCACGCAGAGTCAGGGCGTCGAGCCGGTCCTGCGTGTCCTGCCGGCCGAAGAGCGCCGACACGACGTCTGGGTCGAGCACCGTGCCACCGGTGCTCACGGAGGCGAGGGCCTCGACAAGCGTCGCGACGTCGAGCACGCGGTCCTTGAGCAGATAGCCGAAGCCGCGAGGATGGGC
>JBDUAP010000262.1:0-4183 GCA_040004585.1 Sporichthyaceae bacterium | reverse complement strand
GGCTCACCGCTCGGGCAGACGGATATCTTCACGAACGTCGAGATCGGCGGGATCCGCTAGGGGATGCCGGAGAGCCGCGCGGCCGTCAAGGCGCGCGGGCTCTACCGCAGTCCCGCCTGACCCAGTTGGAGCCCGGTCCCTTTGCTTCCTCGCTCGCCGACTCGTAGATGAGGATGGCCACACCGTCGCCGACGATCTTTGAGTCGACCAGCCGCAGAGGCTTCTTGTCGCTCGTCGCGCCGAAGAGGCCCTTGCCGCTCCCCAGCACGACCGGGAACACAATCAGCCGGAACTTGTCGACCTGGTCGTGCTCGACCAGCGTTTGCACGAGCCGGGCGCTGCCGTGGACGACGATGTCGCCGTCCTGCTGCTGCCTCAACCGGGTCGCCATGCGGGTCAAAGGTCATGGCGATCACCGCTCCACCCTGGCTCGGTCGATGTACGGCCGTGGCCCGATCCAGACTGCGGGCAGACGCGCTCCGACGTCCGAGCGGTCGGGACGTCAGCTCACGGGTAGTCCACGACCGTGACGGGGACGTCCGGGTTCGCGATCGTCGACGAGCCGCCGGTGTCGTTGATGACGAGGGTGATCCTGTAGGTGCCGGAATCGCATCTGCAGCTGGTTGGGTCTGCTGCAGGTTCAGTTGACGGTGGTTGTGACTGATCATGCTGCCGTCATTGCTGCGTGAGGTGCGCAGGCTAGCTCGAACTCGACGGGGGTGAGCTTTCCGAGCCCGCGCTGGCGCCGGCGGCAGTTGTAGGTGTGCTCGATCCAGAGCACGATCGCGTAGCGCAGCTCCTCCCGGGTGCGCCACTGCTGCTGGTTGAGGACGTTCTTCTGCAGCAGCGACCAGAACGACTCCATCGCAGCGTTGTCGCCGGCGGAGGCGACACGACCCATCGAGCCCTTCAGACCGGCGGCGAGCAGAACGGCCCGGAAGGACCGGGCTCGAAATTGTCGATGCCGGGCAGTTCGGCCCCATGATCTTGGTCCATGGCCGGCACGCAGTTGCCCGCTGAGTTGCCCGGATCTGTCCATCACAAGAGCCTCGAAGTGGGGGGGAGCGACGAATGACAACAAGTGTCGTTGTGTTCGTGATCGTTGGGCTCGCAGTCTGTTTGGCCGTCGTGTTGCCGCGGAGCCTGTCGAGTATCGAGACGGCGTTTTGCAAATCGTCTCCGGATTCACGACAGCGAACTCCCCGTTCCCCGCTGGCATCTCCACGTGCCGGTCACTATCGGGCTGTGCCGACAGATGCCGGAATCTCCGTCCATGATCTTGTTTCACGGCTGGCGTGCAGTTGCCCAACGAGTTGCCCGCCGGGAGGCGTTGACAGGCGGGCGCGTCTCAACCCATGCAACGCGTCGGGTCGGTTGGGTCTATCGCCGCGGGTTGCCAGCTCCACTGATACTGACGAGTCCGTCCAATGAGCGACGCCTACGCGCAACGCGCGGGAGGGATAAGATGGTGACGCGGCCGAATTGACGGAGCCACGGCCGAGTCGAACTGAAGCACCGCGACGAGACGGGCAAGGAGCATGTCCGTGCTATATCGCTCGATCTGGAACGACGACCGTGACGGTCTGGTGGCTGCTGGCGTTGCCGCATTCCGGGACTGGGTTGCGTCGAAGTCCAACGGCGGTCTCGCCTTGCCGGACGACGGACAGATCGACGGCACTACCGAAGTGCGAACCCGCCGTCCCGACCACGCGAGGACGGGTCAGCCCTTCACCCGGAGTTCGTGACCCGCCACTTCGAGATGCTCGCCCGTCATGCCGGGCTGCCGCCGATCCGGCTGCACGACCTCCGGCACGGGGCCGCGACCCTCGCGCTGGCGGGTGGCGCGGACCTCAAGACGGTGTCGGAGATGCTCGGGCACTCATCGATCGCGATCACCGCGGACACCTACGCGAGCGTGCTGCCCGAGGTTGCCCGCCGCGCCGCCGAGGGCGCCGCTCGCCTGGTGCCGCGCAGGCAATCGGCAGATCCCAGGCAGCCCGGTCCCATCTCGGTCCCATCTGGGCCGGAAGACGACTCTGGCCCGCCGTCCGTTAGGACGAAAGGCCAGGTCAGAGGGGGTGCGCCGCGAGGGACTTGAACCCCCAACCCGCGGATTAAGAGTCGGACCCCTGGCGTGCCGGACGGTGCCGGCTGATGTCCGACGAGGCCGTTCGTGCAGGTCAGCGGGCAAGTTGCGTATCGGTCGGTGCCGGTCTGTGCCGACATATGCCGGACAGTTCGGCCCCACGCCGGTCCCATGATCTTGGTCGTGGGGCGCGAGGGAGGCCTACCGAGCCGCAGCGGGTGCGTGCTGCGCGACACCCGGCTGGTGTGGGCTCGTCGGATCGCCGCGTGGGGCGGCGTCGGCTGGCAGCGGCACGGCCCCTGGTGGCGGAGCCTCGCGGCCCCGGGTGACAGTTGCCCTCTTTGTGCCGTTGACAGGCCGGGGGGTGGGACTAGCGTGCAAACGCGGGATCCTCAGACCGGAAGGGTGGCCTCATGCCTAAGTACCTGATCAGCGCCAATTACACAGCCGAGGGCATGGCCGGGGTTCGCTCCGCCGGCGCGAAGTCCCGGGTCGACGCCGTGTCTACCATGCTGGAGGCCATGGGCGGACGGCTCGAGTCGTTCCACTTCGCGTTCGGCGACACCGACGTGTTCGCCATCGCTGACATCCCCGACGACGAGGCCGCCGCGGCGGTGGCCATCGCGATCAACAGCTCTGGTGCGGCGAGCACGCGCACCACCAAGCTGCTCACGGTGGAGCAGGTCGACGAGGCGCTCCGGCGCACAGTGAGCTACCAGGCGCCCGGGGCTTGACCTCCTCACTTCGGCGCTGGGCTGGAGGCGAATGGCGGCAGGCATCCGAGCTGGGAGAACCAGGGCGGTGCGCCGGAGTGCAGCGTCCAACTGGGCGCTATGGGCGCCCCATGGGGCCCGGTGTTCCGGTCGGGGATCGTCGCGCGTCCCGGTCAACGATGGGCGACCGGTACACGGTCAGCTCGCGGGCCAACGGGCGTTATCAGTCGCTGGGCACACTTGCGAAGGCTCGGACCGCGAAGGTGGCGAGTCCACGCACGGCGGGAGGAACGGCGGTGAAACGCGCCCCTGTGGGTGGGAGGTCCTCGAGGCCGGTGAGATGCTCAACGACGGGGATGCCAGCGGCGAGCAGCAGGGTATGGGCCGGTCGCTCACCGGTGGTGGTGTCGTCGATGTTCACCGAGTCGATGCCGACAAGCACGGCTCGGCGTTCGACCAGCGCCTTCGCCCCGGCTTCGGTGAGGTGCGGGTGGACGGGAGTCCCCGTAGCGCTCAGTACCCCAATGGCGATCCCAGCCGGTTCGCAACAGCACCGCTGACCCGGTGACGGCCACGTCTGAGAACGCGGCGACTCCGATCGGGCCTGTCCCGTCGATGACGACCGCTGGCAGATCGGCGCAGTGTTGCAGGGGCAGCGCGGAGAGGTCGTGTCCGTCTCGGAACCGGTGCGCCGGCGTGTCCAGATAGGTGCCGGTGTTGGTGACCATGCTGATTCGCCCGATGGCGAACTCGGTGCCGGCAGCGTAGTGATCGTGGGAGGCGTCAAAGCTCAGGTGCTCGCCGATCTCTGGGCCCGGGAAGGCCGGGATAGGTGGTCATCTGATGGACAATGACGTGACTGAGATCGAGGAGGCGCATGCCTCAATGATGACAGCGCCGCGCCGTCGACCTCCACGTCCAGCCGAGTTACACCGGCAACAGTAATGACGATGCGACCAGGGTCCCGCGCCGCACGCCGTCTGGAACGGCTTACCGGGGCTCCTCGAGCCCAAGGACGAGGATGGAGGTCGTGACCCATTCGGGGATCCTCTTACGGCGAGCGTCATCCTGGTCGCCCGTCCGGCGAGGCGAAGAATCGACCACCCGACGCCGCCGGGTTGCAAAGTCCACGATCAGGCAGGTGTGTCCGCCGACATCAACGAGCCCGCGCGGTGCTGCCAAGCGGTTCAGGCACCGGCCTCGAGCGCGGCGAGGTCGCGCACCGCATAACGGTGATGCTCGGCCTCTTCCTTCAGCACCACCTTGAGGCAGCGGCGCACGACGTACTCCTGGTCGGGATAGGGGTCCGCCGGCTTTCGACCGCACACTCGATCGAGCTCGGCCTCGGTGAGCCCGTCGATGACGCGCCTCATCGTGGCCACGC
>JBDUAP010000261.1:0-4188 GCA_040004585.1 Sporichthyaceae bacterium | reverse complement strand
CGGGCGGTGCTCGCCGGCACCGTGGAGACCGCCGTCAACGCCCTGTGGGATGCCGCACCGCTCCTCGGCGACCGCGTCACGGTCGTCGGCGCCGGCATGGTCGGATGCTGCGTCGCGCGCCTGCTCGCCCGGTTTCCCGGTGTCGGAGTCACCCTCGTCGACATCGACGCCGCCCGGGTCGACGTCGCGGTCGCGCTGGGCGTCGACTTCGCGGTGCCCGCAGACGCCGCTGACGGCAGTGACCTCGTCGTACACGCCAGCGCGACGTCCGCCGGGCTCCAGCGTTCGCTGGACCTGCTCGCACCGGAGGGCACGGTCATCGACCTCAGTTGGTACGGCGATGCCGAAACCACCCTGTCGCTTGGGGGTGCGTTCCATTCCCGGCGGCTGAGCATCCGTGCCAGCGAGGTCGGGATGGTCTCCACTGCCCGCCGCGGGAGCCGCACCGCCGCCGACCGGCTGGCGCTCGCTCTGGACCTGCTGCGCGATCCCGCCTTCGACGCGCTGATCACGGGCGTGTCCCGCTTCGACGAGCTGCCCGACGTGATGGCCCGGCTGGCGGCGGGGAGCCTGCCGGCGCTCTGCCACACCATCGCCTACGGCCTAGGGTAAGTCCGTGTTCAGCGTCACCGTCCGCGATCACATGATGATCGCCCACAGCTTTCGCGGCGAGGTGTTCGGACCCGCGCAACGCCTGCACGGCGCGACGTACGTCGTCGACGCGACGTTCCGGGGTGCGGCTCTCGACGCTGACAACATCGTGGTCGACATCGGGCGAGCAGCCGAGGAGCTGCACGCCGTCGTCGGCGAGCTGAGTTACCGCAATCTCGACGACGAATCCGCGTTCGCTGGGATGAACACCTCCACCGAGGCACTGGCCAAGGTGATCGCCGATCGGCTCGCGGAGCGTGTACGTGCCGGTGCACTCGGCGAGGCCGCCCGAGGATTGGCCGGCCTCGCGGTCACGCTGCACGAGTCTCACATCGCGTCCGCGAGCTACGAGCGGGCGCTGTGACCGCCGTGCACGTCGTCGTGCCGGACGGCATCGACGATCCAGCGCGGCCAAGCGGTGGCAACGCTTACGACCGCCGGATCTGCCGGGGTCTCGCCGCGATCGGATGGTCGGTGCACGAGTACGCCGTGCCCGGCGCCTGGCCACGGCCGGACGCGGCGGCCTACACAACCCTCGGGGGCGTGCTCGCGGGAATCGCCGACGGCGCCGTCGTACTGCTCGACGGCCTGATCGCGTCGACAGCCCCGGAGGTACTAGTGCCCGAAGCGCACCGGTTGCGCCTCGTCGTCCTGGTGCACATGCCGCTGGGCGACGGGCCGCCAGGCGACGGGGCGCCGGATCACGAGGTCGCCGACGCCTGCTCTCAAGAACGTGCGGTTCTGTCGGCCGCCGTCGCGGTCGTCACGACCAGCACATGGACCCGGGGCCAGCTTCTGACCCGACACGCGCTGCGGCCCGGCCAGGTCCACGTCGCGGAGCCCGGCGCCGACGCCGCCGCACTCGCGCCGGGGACGGCGGACGGCGGGGAACTGCTCTGTGTCGCGGCGGTGACGCCGCTCAAGGGGCACGATGTGCTGCTCGCGGCGCTGTCGACGGTCACGGACCTGCCCTGGCGCTGCGTGTGCGTGGGCACGCTGAACCGCGATCCGGGCTTCACCGTCCGCCTCCGCCGCCGGGCCTGGGAGGACGGAATCGGCGACCGGGTGCGCTTCACGGGCCCGCGTACGGGCGATGAGCTCGATGCCGCATACGCAGCCGCAGACGTGCTCGTGCTGGCATCCCGCGCCGAGACATACGGCATGGTCGTGACCGAGGCGCTGGCGCGCGGCCTTCCCGTCATCGCGACAGCCGTTGGTGGACTGCCTGAGGCCCTCGGTCGCGGGGCCGACGGGTGCCGGCCGGGCCTGCTGGTCCCACCCAACGACCCGGAGGCCCTCGCCGCCGCCCTGCGCAGCTGGATGGGCGACGCAGATCTGCGGCAGCACCTCCGGCATGCAGCCCAAGCGCGCCGCGTGACACTGTGCGACTGGTCGGCCACCACGGCTCGGATCTCGCGCGTCCTGGCCGAGATGGCGGTATGAGCGTGAAGTGGCACCACCATGATCTGTCGGCCGTGCCGGATGACTAGCGGCAGAGTCGTTGAACCTCTGGACACCGAGGCGCGTTTATCCCACGTAAGGGAGCGGCTCGCTAAGGAGGCCAGCGTCTACACCGATGTGGCAGAACCCTCCAGGAGATCGGGCGCCGGAATGAGCCGGACGTTGTGGGCGTGGGCGCGCGTGCTGGGCGGCGCCGCGATCCTCGCCCTCCTGGTTTGGCGGCTGGGCACTGGCCCCTTCCTCGACGGCGTCCGCACGATCGACGGGTGGTCACTGGCGGCCGCTGCCGGCATCGCCGTGCTGACCACGGTGTGCAGCGCGTGGCGGTGGTGCCTTGTCGCCCGCGGTCTCGGCGTCGGGTTGCCGCTGACCATGGCAATCGCCGCGTACTACCGGTCGCAGTTCCTCAACACGATGCTGCCCGGCGGCGTGCTCGGCGACGTGCACCGCGGCGTGCGCCACGGCCGCGGCGTCGACGATGTCGGCCGGGGTCTGCGGGCCGTCGCCTGGGAGCGCTCCGCTGGGCAAGTCGTGCAAGTCGTTCTGACGATGCTGGTGCTCCTCGCGCTCCCGTCGCCCGTGCGTTCGTCCATGCCGGTCCTTTCTGCCGCGGTCGTCGCAGGTGCCCTCGGCGCCGTACTCCTGAGTCGGGCCCTGCCTCGTAGCGGACCGTCCCGGTGGGCGCGGACCCTGCGCGCGGCGGGCGCCGACATCCGCAACGGGCTGCTCGCACCGCGGGCGTGGCCCGGCATCGTGCTCGCGTCCGCGGTGGTCGTGGGCGGCCACACCGCAACGTTCCTGATCGCCGCGCGGACCGCCGGCTCGACTGCGTCGCCGGCCCGGATGTTGCCGCTCGCGCTGCTCGTACTGCTGGCCACGGGGGTGCCGACGAATGTAGCCGGCTGGGGCCCACGTGAGGGCGCGGCCGCGTGGGCGTTCGGTGCCGCCGGGCTGGGCGTGGGCCAGGGTGTCGCAACCGCGGTGGTGTACGGCGTGATGGGGATCGTCGCCAGCCTGCCCGGCGCCGTCGTGCTGGTCGCGGTATGGCTCCATCGAGACCGCGGCCCGGACCGGGCGGATCCACCTCGGTTGCGGGAGGCGGGCACCCCCACGCCGGAAGGCGCCGCGCGTGGCTGACCGTCCTTACACCCTGCTGAGCTGTTGCATGTCGATCGACGGGTACCTCGACGGCGTGACCGAAAAGCGGCTGGCGCTTTCCAACGACGCCGACTTTGACCGTGTCGATGCCGTGCGCGCCACCTGCGACGCCATCCTCGTTGGCGCGGCCACCATCCGGAACGACAACCCGCGGCTACTGGTGCGCTCGCAGTCCCGACAGGACGAGCGGGTCGCCCAGGGGCTTCGGCCATCGCCGATCAAGGTGACCGTGACCCAGCGGGCGCAATTGGCGGCGCGCGCGAACTTCTTCGCCACCGGAGACACCGAGAAGCTTGTCTACTGCGCGAGCGTGACCGTGGCTGAGGCCAATGACCGGCTCGGGCAGGTAGCGACCGTGGTCGATGGCGGCCAGCCCGTTGATATACACCGGATGAGCGAGGACCTCTACGACCGGGGCGTGCAGCGGCTGATGGTCGAGGGCGGCGGAATGATGCACACGCAGTTTCTGACCGCCGGCCTCGCCGACGAACTGCACCTGGTTGTCGCACCGTTCTTTGTCGGCGACTCTCGGGCCCGGCGGTTCGTCAGCGACGGCCGCTTCCCCTGGAACCCGGACCGGCGGGCGACGCTCGCGGAGGTTCGCCAGATCGGTGACGTTGTGCTGCTGCGGTATGCGCTTTCGGCGCGGTTCCTCACTGACTGAGGGCGGGCGGGGGTGGCCGATCTCGAGCTGGTTGCGGTAGCGATGAGGTCTGGCGGGTCCCGAAACGGCCGCAAACGCTCGATGATCGAACCGAGACGTGCACGCTAGATTACGAACCATGGCCGGCGCTGAGGCACTGCCCGCGGACCTGACTGAACGCCGTGAGGCGGCCGCCCGCATGGCCGATGCGGCCGCGTCCTGGCTGGATGGCCTCGACGATGAGCAGCGCAGGATCGCGACCGGACCCGCCCCGA
>JBDUAP010000260.1:0-4215 GCA_040004585.1 Sporichthyaceae bacterium | reverse complement strand
GGGACGTTGGTCGCGCCTTTGGGACGATCGGTGCCCGGGTCGGTGACGTCGACATCGAGGTGACGACGTACCGCTCCGAGTCCTACGACCCCACCTCGCGCAAGCCCGACGTGTCGTACGGCGACAGCCTCGAGGGCGATCTCGGCCGCCGAGACTTCACCATCAATGCGATGGCGCTCGTGCTGCCATCGGGGGACTTCGTCGACCCGTCCGGTGGCCTGCGCGACCTGGCGGCCGGTCTTCTTCGTACGCCGGGGACCCCGGAGGCGTCGTTCACCGACGACCCGCTTCGGATGATGCGTGCAGCGCGATTTGCCGCCCAGCTCGACTTCACGGTGACACCGGAGGTCGTGACGGCGATGAGCGAGCTCGCTGACCGGATCGAGATCGTCTCCGCAGAGCGCGTGCGTGACGAGCTCGTCAAGCTGATCACCGCACCTCGACCTCGCCTGGGCCTGATGCTGCTCGTCGAGACTGGGCTTGCCGACCGAGTGCTCCCCGAACTGCCGGCGCTGCGCCTCGAGCGCGACGAGCACCACCGCCACAAGGACGTCTACGAGCACACGTTGACGGTGCTCGACCAGGCGATCACCCTCGAACGTCGCCTCCCAGAAGGAGGTCCCGACCTCATCACCCGGCTTGCCTGCCTGCTCCACGACATCGGCAAGCCCCGGACGCGGCGCTTCGCCGAAGACGGCTCGGTGACGTTCCACCATCACGACGTGGTCGGCGCCAAGATGACGAAGAAGCGGATGAACGCGCTGCGCTTCTCCACCAACGAGACGAACGACGTGGCCAGCTTGGTCGAGCTGCACCTGCGTTTCCACGGTTATGGCAGTGGCGAATGGACAGACTCCGCGGTCCGCCGCTACGTCAGGGACGCTGGGCCACTCCTCGACAAGCTCCATGTCGTGACACGTGCCGACTGCACCACGCGGAACAAGCGCAAGGCCGAGCGGCTGCGTCGTACCTATGACGACCTGGAAGCACGCATTGAACGGCTGGCCGCCGACGAGGAGCTCGCAGCAATACGCCCAGACCTCGACGGACAACAGATCATGGCCACGCTCGGCATCGAACCGGGTCCGACCGTCGGGCAGGCCTACCAGTTCTTGCTGGAGCGGCGGATCGAGGACGGGCCACTCGGTGAAAAACGAGCGCGCGAAGAGCTGCTCGCCTGGTGGGCCGACCGCACTTCTTGAGTCACCGCGGCTCGCACTCAGCTTCCTGCAGGTTGGCGGCCACGGTGAACAGCTGCACGACGCCAGCCATCAGTCGACCGGGGCTGTTCCTGCAGGATTGCGCTGCCGGACCGACGGAGACCGGGAGTAGAAGAGCGCCGTGAGGGCGTAGCCGATCGCGATCAGAGCGAGGACGGCGTACGACTTCCCGCTGGAGGGAATGATCACCGCACCGACGGCGGCAGCGGCCACGAAGACGACGTTGAAAATCACGTCATACAAGGAAAAGACGCGGCCACGGTAGGCGTCGTCGACACTGGTCTGCACGAGCGTGTCGACGCAGATCTTGACGCCCTGGGCCGAGACTCCCAGCACGAAGGCGGCCACGAGGAGCGAAGCCTCGGTGTACAAGCTGCCCGGGAAGGCCTCGAAGCCCGCGGCGCCCACCAGGAGTACGACGATCCACTGTGGGGGTGAGAGGCGCGTCGTCACGAGTGGTGTGACGAAAGCGGCCGCGATGAAGCCGAGCCCGGACACCAACACCGCGATCGAGAGCCCGGCGAGAGCGGCATCGGTGTCGTCGGGATCGTGGAAGTAGTTGCGGTACAACAAGATCGTCGCGACCGTCGACAGGCCGTAGCAGAAGCGGTGCGCCGCGATGACTCCCAGGCCGTGGGCGGCGGCCGGGCGCTCGCGGAGGTGCCGCAGTCCGGCCACGAGGCCGGTGACGACGTTGTGCAGCTGGCGTCGTACATCCGGTCGGTCCGGGTCGAAGTCGGGTCCGAGCAGGCCGCGCGGCAACCGAGTGGCGAGCCCGGCGGCGGCCAGATAGCCCACGGTGGCCAGCAACACGATCACGAGGTCCGGGTCTCCACCCGGGATGACCTGGCGGAGACCTGACGCGGCCCCGAGTCCGGCGATGAAGGCGATCGTGCCGCTGGTCGGCGAGACCGAGTTCGCCAGCACGAGCTCCTCGCGCCCGACCACATGCGGCAGCGCCGCCGACAGCCCGGAGAGGAAGAACCGGTTGATGCTGAACGCGATCAGCACCAGCGCGAAGAGCGGCGGCCCACCGATATCGGCGCCGATGAGGATGGCCGCGGCGGTGACAGGCAAGGCACGCACCACGTTGGACACCACCAGCACTTGACGGCGGCTCCAGCGGTCCAAGAACACCCCGACAAACGGCCCGAGGACGCTGAACGGAAGGAGTACCGCGGCGAGGGCGGCTGCGATCGAAGCCGCGTCAGGGTGTCGCTCGGGAGAGAACAGGACGTACGACGCCAGCGCCACTTGGAAGACACCGTCGGCGCCCTGGCTCGTGACCCTGACCGCGAACAGTTGGCGGAAGCGGACGCCCGACAGCAGATGACGAAGGGCAGAAACGAAGCGCACGTCCGGCGACCTTCTCAGCCGACCCGGCCGACATGCACGACGAGGACTGCGGAGTCCTCCAAGTCGATGGTCTCCACGTCGAGGCTGCTGTCGCGCGCAATAGCGGCCGCAGCGTCGATCTGGGCACGCGAGACCTGAGTCAACAGGATGCCGTTGGCGGCCAGCCACTGGCGACAGAGCGTGACGACGCGGCGCCAAGGGTCCAGCCCGTCGCGGCCTCCGTCGACGGTGGCGCGTGGTTCTGCGTCACGGAAGTCTCTCGGCAGATGCGCCACCTCGGAAGACGGGACGTACGGCAGGTGGGCGACGATCACGTCCAGCCGCCCTACCAGGTCAACGGGCAGGGCGTCGAACCAGTCACCCTCATGGACCGAGAACCCGAACGCTGCGGCGTTGCAGTGGGCATACAGCAGGGCAGCAGGATCGATGTCGCTCGCGTGGACGTCCCAATCCGGGTGGCGCTGGCGAAGCGCTGCCGCGATCGCACCGCAGCCGCAACCGAGGTCGAGTGCCACGACCCGGCCTCCCTGCGGACTCTGTCCGGGTGGCTGACGTGGCAGTGCACGGTCGACGGCTGAGACCAGGTCGGCAGCACGAGCACGAGGGATGAACGCCGGCGGCCCGATCTCCACGGTCACACCTGCGAACTCGGCGACGCCGACGACGTACTCCAACGGTTCTCCTTCGCATCGGCGTACGACGGCGTCCTCTCGTTCTGTCGGGTCGGCGAACGAGGCTTCGATCAACGCGGCTTCCCGCTCGGCGAACACGCAGCCGGCGGCACGTAGCCGCGCCGCGAGCCGGTCCCGTTGCGCGGGGTCGGCCGGTTGCCCCAGGTTTGCTCGAGTCACGACTCGGCGACCTCCGCCACAGCTCCCGGCTCGTGCTGCTCGCGAAGTACAGCAGCCAGCTCCACCAGGGCGGGAGCCGCCGAACGGAGCCGTTGCTGGTCGCGGGTCGACATTGCGGCGAGTCCGGCGACGATGGCGTCGACGCGCTGCCTCGCGGCGGCCTGCATCAGGTCGGTGCCCGCGTTGGTGGCGCTGATGAGCACCGACCGGGCACTGTCGGGGTGCGCGGTACGACGAGCGAGCCCTTGAGCTTCAAGCCCGTCCACGATGCGGGTCATCGTCGGCCCGGCGACGTCCTCGGTCTTTGCCAGCCGACCGAGCGTGCACGGGCCGCCGAACACGAGCACCGACAGCGCACTCAACCGGGCCGGCGTCAGACCCGACAGCCGATCGACCCGGCGCATGCCACGCAACAAGTGGATCGCACCTGAGTTGAGAGCTCGAGCGGTGTCCGATGCCCCGGTCTTGTCAACAGCCACCGGACATGTATAGCATCCCTACTAATTAATAGGGATGCTACGGGAGGACATCGACCGGGCAGAGGCGTTCTACGCCGACCTGCTGGGTGTGTCTTCTGGGGCCCGGTTCGATCCTCCCGGGCTGGTGTTCTTCTACCTCGGACGGACCCGGCTGCTGCTCGACCGAGCCGCCCCGTCGGCCCTGCTCTACCTCGACGTACCCGACGTCCATGAGACCGTCGAAGGGCTGCGCTCACGGGGCGTGGAGATCGAGGGCGAGCCGCACGTGATCTTCAGCCACGCCGACGACGCGATCGGCCCGGCGGGGAC
>JBDUAP010000024.1:0-14297 GCA_040004585.1 Sporichthyaceae bacterium | reverse complement strand
GGCGCCCAGTCGGGCAGGTCGATCGCGATGCCGATCGTGCGGGCGTCGCGGAAGCCGAACCGCGGGTAGAAACGTGGACTTCCCTCGAGCATGACGAGCGGCTCGCCCATCTCCTCTGCCGCGGCGAGTGCGGCGGGCACCAGCGCGGAACCGAACCCGTTGCCCTAAGAGCCGGTGCCACTACCAGCGGCGACAGCGTGAGGACCTCACGACGGACGCCTTCGTCGTCGACCAGGTATGCGTGGCTCAACACCACGTGGCCGACGACCTCGCCGCCCCGACAGGCGACCAGCGACAGCTCGCCGGCGCCACCGTCGAGGGTCTTGCGTCCCTCAAATCCTTTTCCGCGGGACCAGTCCCTACCTCAACGGGTTCTGGTGCCTTTCAGTGTTGGGTTCGCACCCGCCTGCCGACCAGGTCGGTGTACGTTCACGGCCTCACCCATCATCGAAGGGAGAGTGGAGCAATGTCGACGTCAACTGACATGCACGCAGGTTCTGAGTTGTCCGCCGAGAGTTACGACGCGATTCGAGCGGTTGTCCAGCTGTGTCTTGACGGTGAGGCACAGGGAGATGTCAGCAAGCTGCAGGAAGCGTTCCACCCTGACGCCCGCATGTTCGGCGACCTCGCGGGCACCCGTTACGACGTGCCGATTCAGGCGCTCTTCGACATGGCAGCCGAAGGCCCGGCTGATACCGGTAGCTATCAGAGTCGGATACTGACGATTTCGCAACTTGGCGACGTCGCGACCGCGACCGCTCGCGAAGAGGGCTACTGGGGGACGGTGTCCTTCGTCGACTTCCTCACTCTCTGCAGGATCGAGGGGGTATGGAAGATCGTCAACAAGACCTTCGCCCATGTCGGCGGCGAACCGTCTGCCTAGGCAGGATGCAAGTCCGCGTGAAGCAGGGCGCGGCGGAGACGCGCCGCAAGCACCGCAGATGCTGCACGCGACGTGCCCTTCCAGGACGCGTCGACGTGCGATGCCAGCCCGTCGAAGAGTGCCAGCTCTGAGCAACCGCTCGGCGGCTGACGCTGCCCAACTGATCCGGCACTACCGGGTACTCGAGCGCCCGCTCGGGACAACGAAGCCACCCCGGTCGCTGGCTAGCCCCTCCGGATCACGCGATAGATGGTCTCGGACTTGGGTGTCGGACGCGGTACGTCGTGCCAGCCGATCTGTTCGGCTCTTCTCGCGATTGCGGCCTTGACATCACCGACGTTGACACCGTCGTCGAAGAAGGCGATGGACAGGCCGCTGCCCGTATGGGGGTCGATCAGGTGGTAGGCGTCCAGGACGCCAGGAACGGTCCTGGCAGCGTCGATCACCCACTGCCGGTCATCCTCGGGCATTGGCTCCCATACGGCGACGCGAGCGATCATGGACTTCCTCCGGTGGTGTGCGGCGACACTAATGGCCTCCCATTCATCTCCGCCGTGCACGGCCGCGAGCTATCTCCACGTGATCGGCGCGCGCGTTGGCAGGCCGCGCAGAAGTGCCGTTACCGAGCAGTCGCTCGGCGGCATGGTCGGATGGAGACTCGGCGCCCCTATCCCGCGTGCCGATCGACGCTATGTTTCGCGCACTGACACGGAAAGTCGGCTGGCCGATCGTGACGTCCGTCAGGACAGATGACCATGCGCGGCCTTGAGGACGCGAGCCGCAACTTTCTAACCCAAGTCGATCCCGCGACGGGCTACATCGAATGGGACGCGCTCAAATGGCGGCCGGGCCGCCCGTCGGGCGACCCGGCCACCTGGCTCACGACGTCACTGCTCGCTGTTGTCTCCCTCGTGCTCGACATCACCAGGCGGGTCCTCGTGTCCGCCGGGACCGTCGCTCGGCGTGGTCTCGCTCTGGCTTTCGCCGCCCGTCTCGCTCTCGCCGGCCGAGGACTCGCTGGCCTGGCCAGACTTGGCCTTGACAGCGTTGGTCTTGACGACGTGGGCGTTGCTGGCGGTCGACTCGGTGTCAGCTGCACCCGGCACGTCCGGGGTCGTCTGGTCACCCTGCTGCACGTTGTCGCCATCCGCGGTGGTCGCGCTGTTTACGGACGTGTGCCTCTGAGGCGTGGCGTTCCCTTGGGACGCGAACGCTGACCCGCTCACCGCGGCTGCGGCGAGCGCGACGGCCGCTACTGCAGCGACCTTGTTGGACTTCTTCATGGAGGGAGCCTCCTGTTGAGGTGGTTACTGCTCTGACCGCACAACCTTGTGTCCCCGACGCTGAGAAGACCGTGTGCGGGAACTGTGATCGTTCACATGTCAGTTGGCTCTAGTTGGTCGGCAGCTCGACGCGAAGCCGGGCTCCGCCACCGGGCTGGTTGTGAGCGCTGACAGTCCCGCCATGCGCACGTACCAGGGAGGCGACGATCGACAGCCCCAGCCCCGCGCCGCCGCCCTGGCCGTTGCGGGCGCCATCGGCCCGTCGGAATCGTTCGAAGGCTTGCGGGAGGAAGTCTGAAGGAAATCCGGGGCCTTCGTCACAGACCTCGAGCACGCCGCAAGGCGGCGACGTGGCGCAGGTAGCGACGCCGAGTGTGATGGTGCTGTCGGAGGGAGCGAACCGCAGCGCGTTGTCGAGCAGGTTGTCGACGACCTGGCGCAGCCGGTCGCGGTCGGCCCGTACGGTCACCGGAGAGGACGGCGCGAGGTGCAGCCTCACACCCGCCGTGGTCGCACGGACTTCCGCTGAGGCGGCCGCCTCTACAGCCAGGATGTCGAGTCGCACCGGCATCAGCTGCAGCAGAGGCTGGTCGCCGTCGGCTCGGGCCAGCAACCGCAGGTCCTCGGCCAACCGGCTCAGGCGGTCGGTGTCCTGCGCCGCGCGACGTACGGCCGCACGCAGCTCGGTGCCCGTGCGTCCGGGGCGGCTGGCGAGCTCGAGTTCCGTGCGCAGAACGGTCAGCGGGGTACGCAGCTCGTGGCCGGCGTCGGCGACGAACTCCTGCTGCTGGATGAGGGCCCGATTCAGGCGGTCGAGTAACGCGTTCAAGGTGTGACCGAGGCGCGCCACCTCGTCTCGGGTCTCCAGGACGTCGAGCCGCGCCTTCGGGTCTCCGGCGGTGATGCGCTCTGCCTGTGATCGCATCCGCTCGACGGGGCGCAGTGCCGCCCCGGCCAGCAACCACGTCCCCACCGCGCTGAGGGCGATCACAACAGGCCCCCCGACCAGCAGCCAGGTCTGTACCTGGTCGACGGCTTCGGCTGGGACATCCCTGCTCGTCCCCACGATGATCACGGTCGGTGGGGTCCCAGTGGCGGGGACCGGGACAGCCAACAGTCGTACCCCTCCCGTTGCGTTGCTCACCGAGAGCGACAGCGGACCGTCACGGGCGACGCTCAGCTGCTGGGGCGTGAGCAGCGGACGCCCGGCGGTGCCCTCAGACGAGTCCACTACTGCACCGCGTTCGTTCACCACTTGCGCAAGTGCCTGCCGCGGCGGCAGCAGAGCACCAGCCCCCGCGTCTTGGAAGTCGTTCCCGCCGTCTGGACCGATCCGTTGCACGAGCGCGTCGGCTCGCGCTCGAAGGGCGGTGTCGAGAGCGCCATCGAGGCTGCTGCGAAGCTGATGGATGAACAGCAGCCCCCCCGCGGTGATCAGGACGGTGACCGCGGCGGCCACCACGAGAGACAGTCGGGCACGGATCGGCACTGCTTTAGCCGCGCCTGATGGGCGCGCCCGCGGGAGCTCGCAGCCGGTAGCCCGCTCCGCGGACCGTCTCCAGGTCCGACCGTCCGAACGGGCGGTCGACCTTCCTGCGCAAGTACGTGACGTACTGGTCGACCACGTTGGAGACGCCGTCGTACGCGGTGTCCCACACGTGCTCGAGTATCCGAGTTCGGGAGAGCACCTCGCCCGGGTGTCGCAAGAACAGCTCAAGTAGGGCGAACTCTTTGCCGGTCAAGGTCAGCTCCACCCCGTCCCGCCAGGCCTGACGGGTCGCCGGGTCCAGTGACAGGTCGCCGACCTCGACCACCATCGGTCGAGCCGGCGCCCCACGGCGAACGAGGGCTCGCAGTCGCGCGGCGAGCTCGTCGAAGCTGAACGGCTTGGTCAGGTAGTCATCGGCTCCGACGTCCAGACCACGCACGCGGTCGGTAACGGCGTCACGCGCGCTGAGCATCAGCACCGGTGCCCAACAGTCCGCTGCCCGTACGCGCCGACAGACTTCGAACCCGTCGAAGCCCGGCAGCATCACGTCCATGACGATCGCGTCGTAGGCGAACTCGGTCGCCTGCCATGCGGCGCCGGGACCGTCGACGGCGATGTCGACCGAGTACCCGCCCTCCTCCAGACCCCGCTTGAGCAGGGCGGCCAGGCGCACCTCATCCTCGACCACCAGCACCCGCATTTCTTCACGGTAGGTCGCGAAGATGTGAACAGCATGAGAGCCATCCCTGGCGGCCGAGGCCTGATGCCGGGCACCGCACCTCGCGGGCCGGATCGCGGGGAAGCAGCAGACCCCTGGGGCCGGGATTCGGTAGTGCTCTGTCATGGGTCCCAGTCATACCCGGAGTGGGTGTTGCCATATGACGGCGCCTACGGATAGCACCGTCGCTCACAACGTCTTGTTAACGCGGCGGAACACAAGCGGCAACGCTACAGCCGGTCGGTCCTCGATAAGTCCTAGTACGTAAGGGCATTCTCATGTTCCGACGCGCTCACCAACCTCGAGCATCGGTAGATCGAGGCTTAGGGACCTCAGATGGCGGCAGCCACGCGTGCTGCTCGCCGTCGCATGGCGTCTAACCCCGCAGCATGATAAGTACGGACTATAGGACGAGATGCTGACTCGGCTCGACCGCGACGTGCACATTCCCCCATGCGCCAGCGACTGCCCGCGGCCACGGCGGGGTCAAACCCTCCGCTACGGCTGGCATCCATCACGACGTTGCGTGGACAGGGATACCGGCTCGAGGAACTAGCCAGTCCTGGCCAGCCCGGTGCACTGTGCGATCAAGATCCGACCTGGTCACATGAGCCGCAACACATCTTCAGCGGGTCTTCAGCAAGTGGTCTGCACACTCAAGGGCACGGGCAAGCCGCCAGCCGGAGGACGTCATGAAACCCCACCTGACCACCACAGTTACCGCTGGCCTCGCGGCCGCGATCGTTCTGAGCGCATGCTCGGGAAGCAGCAGCAACGGCACCGCGGCGTCATCCTCCGTGACGTCGCCGCGGGCTAGCACCCCGACGCACAGCACTCCCAGCTATCACCCGACGATCTCGCCGGCGGACTTCTCGCCGACGATCACCAACCCCTACTTCCCCCTCAAGCCTGGCACGACCAAGATCTACGAGGGTGTCCGTGACGGCAAACCGACGCACTCCGAACTGGTCACCACTACCCAGACGCGGATGGTCATGGGCGTGACATGCGTGGTCGTGCACGACACGGTGACCAGCGGTGGAGCACTCGTGGAGAAGACCGACGACTGGTACGCGCAGCACAAGGACGGCACCGTGTGGTACTTCGGCGAAAACACGGCGGAGTACGTCAACGGGGTGGTCTCGAGCACGCACGGGACCTGGGAAGCCGGCGTGGACGGGGCGGTGCCCGGCGTCATCATGTATGCCAAGCCGACGGTCGGGACCGCGTACTACCAGGAGTTCCGTCCAGGCGAGGCCGAGGACCGCGCGAAGATCCTGACTCTCGACACCACGATCGCCGTGCCCGCCGGGACGTTCCACAACGTGATCACGACTGAGGACAGCGACCCGCTGAACCCCGACAAGACTGACAAGAAGTGGTTCGCCCCAGGAGTCGGAGTGGTGCACTCGACCCGCATCCGCAGCGGTCACCACGAGGAGTCGTCCCTCGTCAAGGTGACAACGTCATGACCAGCGCGGCGGCGGAGGTCGCGGTCGATGCCAGCGGCCTCTATCACATCTACCGGGAGCGGCAGGTCGAGACAGTGGCACTGCGAGGTGCCGCCGTCAGGCTCGAGGCCGGCAGGTGGACCAGCGTGATGGGCCCATCCGGCAGTGGAAAGAGCACACTGGTCAACGTGTTGGCCGGCTTCCTGGAACCGTCCGGTGGCTCGGTGCTGGTCGGCGGCAGGGACATCACACAGCTCTCGGCCAGCGAGCGAGCCGCCCGGCGCCGCCGCGACATCGGCGTCGTCCTGCAGCGCGACAACTTGCATCCGCTGCTCCGCGTTGGGGAGAACGTGGCGCTGGCTCTGCGGCTCGACAGCCGGCCCAGGCGTGAGGTGCTCGAGCGGACCCGCGAGCTGCTGGACAAGCTCGATCTCGCAGATCGCGCTGCGCAGCCGGCAGGAACGCTTTCCGGCGGGGAGGCGCAACGTGTGGCCATTGCTGCGGCACTCTCGCCACGGCCAAGCGTGCTGCTCGCGGACGAGGTCACCGGTGAGCTCGACGCGGAGAACACCGCCTCGATCCTGGACCTCCTGGAGGAGGTCCGTGATCGCGACGGCACTGCCATCCTGACCGTGACGCACAATCCGCTGGTCGCGGAGCGAGCGGACCGACGACTGACGATGCGTGATGGACTCCTCGTCGACGCGGGCTGAGCAGGCGGGGGTCCTCGCCAGCGGCATCAGCCGGACGCACGGTTCTGGGGCGCGCCGGGTGCGCAGCCTGGACGATGTGTCCCTCTCCGTCGAGCCGGGCGAGGTCGTGGCCGTGATGGGTCCCAGCGGGTCGGGCAAGACGACCCTGCTTCACCTGCTCGGTGGGCTAGATCGTGCCGACAGCGGTCGCGTCTGCATTCGCGGTGTCGACTGGCAAAGCTTGTCCGGTGACGACCGTGCGCAGTTCCGCCGCAGGATGTGCGGCTTCGTGGTCCAGGGCTTCTCTCTGCTGTCGCAGGCGACTGTTGCGGAGAACGTCGAGACACCGTTGCTCTTGGACGGCGTCGGCGCCGCGGCGCGCGAGTTGAGGGTCGCGACCGCCCTGGAACGGGTCGGCTTGGCGGACCATGCGGTGAAGTTGCCGGATCAGCTCTCGGGCGGCCAGCAGCAACGGGTCGCGGTTGCCCGGGCGTTGGTCATGGAGCCAGCCGTCGTGCTCGGGGACGAGCCAACGGGAAGCCTGGACTCCAAGACAGCACGTGACGTCGTGAACCTGCTCGTCGCGGCTGCCCGCGAGCACGGGACGTGCGTTGTGCTGGTCACCCACGACCCGAGGGTGGCCGGCCATGCGGACCGCGTGCTCGAACTGCGGTCCGGACGTATCGAACCGGCCGCCTCATCGAGAGCGGGGACCTAACCGTGTGGTGGCTTGTCGCCCGCAGCGCCCGAAGCGCGCCCCGCCGGCTCCTGCTGGCCGCGATCGCGGTTGCCTTCCCGGTCGCCGTGCTCGGTTCCACGCTGCTCTTCGTCGAGCACAGCGTGCACGGCATGACCCGGCACGCCCTCACGCCGGTGCAGGTCGACATGCGGGCGCTCGCCACGACCCTCAACCTCGACATGGCGAAGGTCAACCAAAGGCTGGATGGTGTCGCCGGCGTTCGCTATGTCGACTCGTATGGGGCGGCCGACGTGGTCGTCGGGGCCGTCGGGGCACCGACGCGCCTGAGCGCCCGACTGGTCGCCGTCGACGACTCCTACCTCAAGCACCATCCCTGGGTGCGTGCGACCGGTGATCTGCGCGCGGGGGTGCTGCTCAACGGTGGCGTCACCGCCTCGCCGGGTTTCTCCACCGCAAAGACGGTGTCGATCGAGCTGCGTGGCTCTGACCGGCCGCTCGGCCTGCAGTTGCCGGTCGCCGGGAAGGTCGACGTACGCCAGGCCACGACCTGGTTCGCCATCCCCGCCGGTGACGTGCAGGGCGACATCGCGGTGACACCGCGGGTCGTCGTCGTCGACTACGCGACCTTCGAGGCAAAGATCCTGCCCCTCCTGCGTCAGGAATTCGGCGGACCCGCCGCCGTCACGAATCCGGGCTTGTCCGAGCTCCCGGCAGCCAGCCTCGAGAGCCACGTGACCATCGCGCGCAGCGCCTTTCCCTCAGACCCCGCAAAGGCTGCCGCCTGGTCGAGCTCGTTCCGCCGGCTCCTCGAGCGGCAGGCACCGGGCGACATCATCGTCGCCGACAACGCTGTCGAACCGCTGACCGAAGCCGCCGGCGACGCAACCAGCGCAAAGGTCATCTTCCTGCTGCTCGGCATCCCCGGCGTGCTCGTCGCAGCCGCGCTAGGGCTGGCCGCGGCGTCCGCACTCGCCGATGCCCAACGGCGAGAGGACGCCCTCTTGCGCCTGCGTGGTGCCACCGACACCCAGCTAGCGCGCCTCGCGATGGAACAGGGCTTGCTCGCCGGGGTTGTCGGGAACGTTCTCGGTCTCGGCGTCGCCGTGGCTGGGACCTCTCTGGTCGTGGGTGCTCGCGTCTGGGCAGGGATCCCGGCCGGGCGCCTGCTGGTCATCGTCGCGGTTTCCGTGCTGGCCGGCGCGGTAACGACCGCCGCCCGCCTGGTGCCACTGCGGTCCAGTGCCAAGAGCGCGCTGGCCGCCGAGCGCCGCCATGTAACCGGGAAGTGGACCCCGCTGTGGCAACGGGCCCGCCTCGACATCGTGGCCTTGGTCGTCGGGCTCGCCATCCTGGGCATCAACATTGCCTCAGGCGGGCTCAGGCTCCCCCTGCTGGACACCGATCATCAGTCACAGACGCTGACGCTTTCCTTCTTCGTCCTGCTGGCTCCGGTGGCCATCTGGATCGGTGCGGTGCTGCTCACGGTCCGCGTCTGGCTCATGCTGCTGTCCCGGCGTACGGCGCCCGACCGATCCCGCCCGTTGGCGTCCTGGCCGTCGGCCGCCGTGCGTTGGCTGGGCAGGCGGCCCGCGCGCACGGCCGTCGCCCTGTCCCTCGGAGCACTCGCGGTGGCCTTCGGAACCATGGTCGTCACCTTCGCCGCGACCTATGCCGACGCCAAGGCGGCCGATTCGGCAGCCGCGTTCGGCGCTGACCTTCGTCTTGAGCCGGCGACGGATCGCCCCGCGCCGCTGCCGAAGCTGAACGCAGACGTCATAGCGACGTCACCGATCCGCTACGTGCCTTCTCGCGCGGGTAGCGACCGCAAGACGATCGCTGCGATCGACCCCGCCTCCTACCCGGGCACCGCAACGACGCCGCCACAGATCCTGGCGGGTCAAGGGCTTTCGGCCCTCACGAAGGATCGCTACGCCGTGATCGTGTCCGAGGAGCTGGCCAAGGACTTCGAGATCAAGGTCGGCGACACGCTGCCCGTGACGATCTTCCCCGACGATCTGGATCTGTCGCAGAAGCTGAAACTGCACGTCTCCGGCGTCTTCCGGTCCTTCCCGCCCGACGACCCCTTCTCCGAGCTGGTCATTGGTGTCGCAGCCGTGCCCGAACCGGTCCCGGCGCCGGACATGTATCTCGCCCGCACCGCGCCGGGAGCCAAGCCGACCGACGTCAAGGCCGCGCTGCGCAGTGCCGGCGTGGAGAGCACGTTCACGGTCATGACCGTCAAGGACCTCCCCCGCCAGCGACAGCGCAGCCTCGCCGCGCTCAACCTCGACGGGCTGAGCCGGATCGAGGCGATCGCCGCCGCCCTGATCGCAGCGATCGGGGTGGGCGTGCTGGGCGCCTTCCTCGTGCTCGAACGCCGCAGGGAGTTCGCCGTCCTTCGGACGATCGGCGCGACGACCCGCCAACTGCTCACCCCGCCCGCCATCGAGGGCACGGTGGCCGCCGTCGGAAGCATCCTTATCGGGATCCCGGTCGGGATCGGCCTGGCGGTGATCGCCGTGCGAGTGCTCGGCCTTTTCTTCACCCTGCCCCCGCCGGTCGTCTCGGTCCCCGGCGCTTCGCTCATCGGCCTCGCGGCGGGCGTGCTCGTGGCATCAATGATCGCCCTGGCGACCGTGCTGCGACGGGTCAGCCGGCTCGACGTCTCACCCCTGCTGCGCGAGCCCTGAACGAGGCCACCACACGCACCGACGGACCCGACCGAAAGGGGTGTCGAAGGACCGCTCGGGCAAGGAGCCGGAAGCAATCCCTTCCGCTGTTCCAGGCGATGTCGGATTAGAACAACGCTCGCTGCTGTGCGATGTAGGTACCCATCAGCAACCTGGGGAAGGTCTAACAACGGCCGCCCCCGGCGAGCGGCAACTGAGAACAGTCAACGGGTTCGGGCCGAGGCTGCAGTGACGCCCGGCAGACCCGCGCCGCCAGGGGGGTTGGCGGCGCGGGTCGGCTCACTGTCCCCCAAGTGCCCGGGGGATCCCCGCTGACGACGAGCGCGAGGAACACGTTGCGTCACCCGAGTAGAGGCCGGCCTCCGTGTGACCCGCGCCAAGAGTGCTGCCGTCGTTCTTCTGGGCGAACCAGTCCTCGGTCTTCTCGACCAGGGCGTCGTCGCTCAGAGGCCCTGCCAGGATCACGAGTCCATGGAGGAGGTCGGATCAGAGGCTCACGGGCTCGGCGGTTTCTTGTTGGGGCGGCGGGTCAGGCGCAGCTGGAGGAGCAGGAGTGCGCCGACGACGCAGGGGACGCCGACGGCGACCGGGAGGATGCCGCTCGGGTTGAGGCTGCGCTTGTCCTGCACCTTGACCGTCGTGAGGTTGGAGGTGCTGAGGGTGCCGGCGCCCGACGAGAGGGCCACCGCGTAGACGGCGAAGGTGCCACCGGAGATCGGCTGGATGTTCCAGTCGAAGGTGAGGGTGTCGTCGGGTGCCAGGACGCCAATCGGCTTGCTGAGGGTCGAGGTCCAGTCCTCGGGGTCGACGGAGGTCGACCGGCTGGGATCGGTGATGTCGAGATGGATCACGAGCGGAGCGGTGGCCCGGCTGCCGGTGTTGGTGACGGTGAGCTTGAGATCGAGGTTCTGGCCAAGTACGACGCTTGCCTGGCCAGGTTCGATCACCACGGTCAGATCCTCGGCCACCTTGGCCGATGCGCCATCCGCCCCGAAGGACACGGAGCCGACGATCAGTGCCGCTGCTGCCAAGATGCGGAGCCAGGCTCTCATCGCGAGCCTCCCAACTCGAGGCGACTGGACAACGCGACGGCAAGCGCGCTGAGCACCACAGCAGCGCCGACAGGCGAGATCAGGAAAGGCCACTGGTCGGCCCATGCCTGCTGTTTCACCAGGACGTTGTTGGCTAGCTGTAGACCAGCGCTGACCGGGTTGGCCCTGACCAGGACGATCCCGAGTGGCCCATTGGCCTGGATCGCCGGCAGCTGACCCGGAGCGGCCAGAAACAGAAGCAAGGTCAGCGACACAGCCAGGCTCACCCGGTTGGACATCGCCAGCGCGCTGACCGCAAGGCCGAGCGCGGTGAGCGCCGCTGCAACCAAGGAACCCGCGACCCCCAGCACCGCGACGGCGTCCGCTGCCACGCCGGGTCCGTGCGCCATCACGATCACGAAGGGCAGCGCCACCACAAGGGACGCCACCCACATGGTGGTGGCGGCGAGCAACTTGCCCAGCACGATGCTCCCACGACGAACCGGCGTCACTAACAGCGCCTCAAGGGTGCCCCGCTCGCGCTCTCCGGAGATGGCGTCGGCGCTGACCACCAGCGCAGCCAGGGTGCCAAGCCCGATCGCGGTCTGTACGACAACCCCGACGGACTCGCGGGCGTCGAGCAGATTGATCCCGGCATCGGCCGACGCCAGGTAGGACAACACCGCGAGAAGCATGGTGAAACCGAACAGGACGCCCAGACCCTTGGAGCTGAGCCACAACTCGGCGATCTCCTGACGGGCGATCACCCACCAGGTGGGCGTCACCGTCTCAGACCGGGAGGCAGGCATCGTCATGCGGGTCGTCATCAGCCCGCCTCCTGCGGCACGCCGGTAAGGGCGAGGAACGCCTCGCTCAGTCGGGCACCCTGGAAGTCGAACGACCGGGGCTCGATCCCCGCGTCGAGCAGGAGCCGCAGAATGTCCATGCGGACGCCGTCGGTGGTCGCAAGTCGAAGATCGAGATCGCCGGGACGGGTGTTGTCGAAGCGGAGCGAGCCAGCCGCAGGGGAAGCCCGCAGGGCGATATCGGCCGCGATCCAGTCGGCGGGCGCCACCCGGATCGTGCCGTACCCGGGAATGCCCGCAGCGGCGACCACCTCGTCGACGGTTCCCTCGGCGACGATCCGTGCCCTATGCATGATCGCGACTCGGTCGCACACACGCTCGACCTCGTCCAACAGGTGGGTGCACAAGACCACACAGGTCCCCCTCTCGAGGGCAGCCTGGGTCAGGTGCTGCAGGATCTCCTCCTTCCCTGCGGGATCCAGCCCGAGGGTCGGCTCGTCGAGGAACAGTACTGCCGGGTCGTTGATCAACGCCCTGGCCAACCCGAGACGTTGCCGCATGCCCCGGGAGAAGGTTGCGATCCGGTCGCGGTTGTCGCCGAGGCCGAATTGGTGCAGCAGCCGCCCTGCCCGCTCCTCGGCCATGGCTTTGGACAACCCGAACAGCTGCCCGTGGAACCGGAGGTACGACGAGGCGGTCTGGGCAGGTGGGTACCCGTTGGACTCGGGCAGCACACCGATGCTCGAGCGGACCCCTACGGCATCCGTGAGGGCGTGCCCATCGATCGTGGCGGTGCCGCCGGCAACAGGGACGATGGTGGTGAGGGCGCGAATCACCGAGGTCTTGCCAGCACCATTGGGGCCGAGCAGGCCAAAGATCTCACCAGCCCGCGCATGGATCGACACACGGTCGACGGCAGTGAGCGTCCCATAGTTGACCGTGAGCTCGCGGGCTTCGAGCATCCGATCGCCACTATTCTCGGCGGAGACTGAAGACATCCTGCTCACCCTTGCCTGCGAGCGCTTAGCGACGCGTGGGCGTCCTCGGGACACGTACCGGCCACTACACCACGATCAAACTGAAGCCCACCTGAATGGTTCCCCGGCTGGTCGACGAATAGTGCATTCACGAGCTGCCCGTGACTCGGTCAGGTTCTTTGCAGATCCGGCGGTTGGTCCTCGTTTGCGACGCCCATGCCGTGCTCCGGTGCCCAGTCTCGAGTCGGGGTGGAGCAGCCTTGGCTGTGCGCCTCGTTTCTCGGCCCCAGGTGGAGGCGAAACCCTGCTGGACCGACGCGTCCGCGCATCTGGTTCAAATGCCCGTCACTTGCTCCGAGGCGAAACCGTACGATGGCCGGTTCGATCATCAGCTCCGCGACGTTGGCGTCCCACGAGCCTGCACAGATGAAGGATGCCGGAGGTACCGAGGGACATCGTGATCAGGATCGATCCCCACGCACCACCGACCCCCTACCGACTCGCACGGGCATTGTCTCCGCCCATCGCCACCCCCAGTAGGGCGTCGTGATGCACACCTGTGGCACCTGGGGCAACGTGACGCGGTTCTGCCCCCGCTCGCGATCGTCGCCGAGCTCCTGGACGAGGCGTTCGACGTCGTCGCGGACGCTTTCGCGGCGACCGCGTGACCTCGCTCAGCCGCGTCTCTACGGTGCATAGCTGAACAGGTCGCCGGGCTGGCAGTCAAGAACCTTGCACAGGACGGTCAGCGTCGAGAAGCGGATCTTGACTGGACCCTGCAGCTCACCGGCTGGTCGCCCGGCGCCTCGATCCTGCTGCCGCTCAGCCTGATCCTCGCCGTCCTCGTGGCCTGGCGGATCGGCGCCGGTGCTGTCCTTCTGGCTGGCCTACATCCTCACCCGGCCGCTGGGGGCCAACATCGGCGACTACCTCGCGTCAACGCGCGCCGACGGCGTGTCCCGTGCCAGAACCCGTTCCAGGGGATCAGGTCGCCATTTCGCGTGATTATGCAGCTCGTTGGCACTCACCGATGAGTCCGCCGAGGACCTCCCGGCGGAGGATCGGAGTTGTCAGGTCGATCACCCGATCCCGGTCGTGGTTAGGCGGGCGCTGCTTACGTCCCTGATGCGGGCGGTGATCGTTGAAGTGCGCCTGGTAACTGGCCAGCACCGAGCGCAAATGTCCGACACCGAAGACGAGCGTCAGGTCCAGGCGCTCTCGACGCAGGCTCCCGATGAACCGCACCGCGTAGCAGTTCGCCCGAGGCGAACGGACCGGCGTCTTGATCGTCCTGGCACCGATCGAAGCGAACACCGCGGCGAACGCTGCGGTGAACTTCGCATCCCGATCGCGGATCAGGAACTTGAACTGGGCTGCGCGCTCCCCGAAGTCGACCAGGAGGTTGCGGGCTTGCTGGGTGGTCCACTTCCCCGTCGGGTTCGCCGTCACCCCAAGGATGTGCACCCGACGGGTACCGATCTCCATTACGAAGAACAGATACAACCGGCGCAGCAACACGGTCTCCACGTGCAGGAAGTCACACGCCAGCAACCCACTTGCCTGGGAGGCCAGGAACG
>JBDUAP010000023.1:0-14371 GCA_040004585.1 Sporichthyaceae bacterium | reverse complement strand
GCTCGCCGGCGATCTTGTACATGTTGGGGATCATCAGCAGCAGGCCCTGCGACGCCGTGAACGTCGTCGACAGTGCCCCGGCTTGCAAGGCGCCGTGTAGCGCGCCGGCAGCCCCGCCTTCGCTCTGCATCTCCACCACGGTGGGCACGGTGCCCCATACGTTGGTGAGGCCGCGGCTCGCCCACTCGTCCGCCAGCTCCGCCATCGTCGAGGACGGCGTGATGGGGTAGATGCAACAGACCTCGTTGAGCCGATAGGCGACCGAGGCGGCAGCCTCGTTGCCGTCGATCGTGGCGCGCATCAGACGGAGTCCGGGAACATGTCGATCGCGTGCACCGGGCACTGCTCGTAGCAAGCCCCGCAGCCGGTGCAGCGGTCGTCGTCGAAACGGTAACGGTGCCCGACACCCAGCTTGATCACTGCGTCCTCCGGGCACGCGCCCAGGCAGCCGTCGCACTCGCAACAGTTGCCGCAGGAAAGGCACCGCCGCGACTCATAAGTTGCCTCCGGCTCGGACAGTCCGCCGAGGATTTCACCGAACCCCACGACGCGCTCGTTGAGCGCGAGCTCGGGCTGCTGGCGTCGCGCGGCATCGCCGAAGAACCATGGGTTGAGCATGTCGGCCGTCACCGGGCGGTGCTTCGGTCCGCCGTTCGCTTCCGTCCCTCGCAGCCATGCGTCGATGTGTTTGGCCGCCTTCTTGCCGTGGCCCACCCCCACCGTCACGGTCCGTTCGCTTGGCACCATGTCCCCGCCGGCGAACACGCCGGGGCATCCGGTCATCAGCGATGGCGACACCTTCACGGTGCCGTCGCGTTCGAACTCCACCCCACGCACCTGGCGCAGGAACGCGGTGTCAGTTTCCTGCCCGAGCGCCAGGATCACCGTGTCGGCAGCAAGGGTCTCGAAGCGGCCGGTCGCCTGCGGAAAGCCGGACGCGTCGAGCTCCATCAGCTCCACCTGAAGTTCCGGACCGTCGAGGGCCGTGATCGTGCGAAGCCAGTTGATCCGCACGCCTTCGCGCTCGGCATCCTCCGCCTCCTCGGCATGGGCGGGCATCTGCTCGCGTGTGCGGCGGTAGACGATGAGCGCCTCATCCGCGCCCATCCGGCGCGCCACCCGGGCCGCGTCCATGGCGGTGTTGCCGCCGCCGTAGACCGCCACTCGCCGCCCAATGACGGGCCGCTCGCCAGAGGCCACGCTGCGCAGGAAGGACACTGCGTCAACGATTCGCCCGGCGTCGCGCGCCGGGATCTCGACGCGCTTGGACAGGTGCGCGCCGACGGCGGTGAAAACCGCGTCGAAGCCTCCCTCTTCACGTTCGGCGGCGAGGTCCTCGACGCGGTGATCGCCCGTCATCTGCACGCCAAGGGCGGCGATTCGGGCCAGCTCGGCCGCCAGGACGTCGCGTGGCATTCGATAGGACGGGATGCCGTAGCGCATCATCCCGCCGGGCTCGGCTGCCGAGTCGCGGATCTCGACCTGGTGGCCGAGTCGGGCGAGATGGTAGGCAGCCGAGAGTCCGCTGGGTCCGCAGCCGATTACGAGCACTCGCTTGCCGCTGTGGACCGGAGGGGGGTCGAACTCCCAGCCGCGCTCCAGCGCAAGGTCGCCGAGAAACCGCTCGACCGAGTGAATGGATACCGCTGTGTCGAGGGTGGCGCGGTTGCAGACGCTCTCGCAAGGGTGGTAGCAGACGCGCCCGTGGACCGCCGGCAGTGGGTTGTCGGCGACCAACTCACGCCACGCGTGCTCGTGGCGGCCCGCCATGGTGTGCGCCAGCCAGGCCTGGATGTTCTCTCCGGCCGGGCAACCGGCGTTGCACGGCGGCAGCAAGTCGACATAGACCGGATGGCGCTCCCGGACCGGCCCGGCGCGAGAGCGGACGTGGAGGAGATCAGGCAGCCCCGTGACGTCTCGCGACTGGTCACTCATGCCGCACGTCCTCCCGGCCGGGACCTGCAACGAGATCGCAGACCCAACTCATGGCGGCAGCCTACGCCCGGCACGTGGCGAAGGAGGTTGCGGCGGCCACCGGGAACATGGCCGTCCGGAGCTGGAAGGGCAACGTGCCAGGCGTGCCGGGCAGCACCTCGACCTCCTTGCCGGCGTGGCGCAGGTTCACGCCGTCGCCGTCTCACACCGTGTAGGTCACCTCCCGCGGCGTGATGGCCACCCTCAACCGTGCACCCGGCCAAGGCAGCGAGAAACTCAGACTGGTGATGCCGTTCGGCAGCGCGGGGTCGAACGCGAGAGAGCCGCGTAGGCGTAGTCGTGCGCCTAATTCGAGCTGCCCGACCTCAGCCGCCATCGCTGAGTAGCGGGTCCCAAAGTCCTCAGCGAGCGGTCGAGCGGAGACGTTCGCGGGTCGCGGTCGGGTGGTGGGCGAGCTCGGCTTTGACGCGCAAGCGCAGGTAGGTCAGCTGCTCGCTCAGTTCCGGGGGCAGCTTGTCCCCGAACTGGGCCAGGTGCCCTTCGATGGAGTCGGTCTCCTCGAGCCACTCCTCCAGGTCCACGCGCAGCAGCTCGGCAACCTCCTCATCGCCGAGGTCCAGACCATCGACGTCCAGGTCGAGCGCCTTGGGCAGGTTTCCGATCGGGGTGTCAACCGCGCCGACGGCGCCGGTGAGCCGCTCGAAGACCCATTTGAGCACGCGGGCGTTGTCGCCGAATCCCGGCCACAGCCATCCGCCGGTCTCGCCTTTGCGGAACCAGTTGACGTAGAAGATCCGTGGCAGTTTCGCTCCGGTCGTCTCGCCGATACTGAGCCAATGAGCGAAGTAGTCACCGGCGTTGTAGCCGATGAACGGGAGCATCGCCATGGGGTCACGGCGTAGCTGGCCGACCGCTCCGGTTGCCGCGGCGGTCGTCTCGGAGGAGACCGTCGCCCCCATGAACACACCGTGGGCCCAGCTGCGGGCTTCGGTGACCAGCGGGATGACCGAGCCGCGGCGGCCGCCGAACAAGATCGCCGAGATGGGCACGCCGGCCGGGTCCTCCCACTCGTCCGCGATGGACGGGCACTGAGACGCCGGTGCGGTGAACCGGGAGTTGGCGTGACTGGACAGGGTCCCCGCCTCGGAGGTCCAGTCGTTGCCACGCCAATCGATCAGGTGTGCCGGGACCTCGTCGGTCATGCCCTCCCACCACACATCACCCTCGTCGGTCAGAGCGACGTTGGTGAAGATGCTGTTCGCACGGCAGGCCTCCAAAGCGTTCGGGTTGGTTGTCGGGCCGGTGCCCGGAGCCACCCCGAAAAAGCCTGCCTCCGGGTTGATCCCATAGAGCTGGCCGTCGGCGCCGAAGCGCATCCAGGCGATGTCGTCGCCGACCGTCTCGACCTTCCAGCCGTCGATCGCCGGGACCAGCATGGCCAGGTTGGTCTTGCCGCACGCAGAGGGGAACGCGCCGGTGATGTAGCGGACCTCTCCCTGCGGGCTGGTTAGCTTGAGAATGAGCATGTGCTCAGCCAGCCAGCCCTGCTCACGGGCCATTGCCGAGGCGATACGCAGCGCAAAGCACTTCTTGCCCAACAGGGCGTTGCCGCCGTAGCCGGAGCCGAACGAGACGATCTCCCGCGTCTGCGGAAAGTGGCAGATGTACTTCTCGTCGTTACACGGCCA
Source organism: Sporichthyaceae bacterium (assembly GCA_040004585.1). Taxonomy (GTDB): domain Bacteria; phylum Actinomycetota; class Actinomycetes; order JACCUZ01; family JACCUZ01; genus JBDUAP01. The sequence continues at coordinate 10,748 of JBDUAP010000023.1, read as the reverse complement.
CGTGGTATCGGCCTGGCCCGGGGCCAGCGGCGCGCCGACGCAGTGCAACGCCTTGACGAACTCGCCGTCCGCGCCGAGCAAGTCCAGGACGGCCCGTCCCATGCGCGTCATGATCCGCATGTTGACCACGACGTAGGCAGAGTCGGTGATCTCCACCCCCAACTGCGCGATGTGCGAACCCAACGGGCCCATCGAGAACGGGACCACATACATCGTCCGTCCCCTCATCGCCCCGCGCAGCAGGCCGTCGAGGGTCTCGTGCATCTCCACAGGGTTGGCCCAGTGGTTGGTCGGGCCGGCGTCGGACTCGTTCTCCGAGCAGATGAAAGTGCGATCCTCCACCCGAGCCACATCGCCAGGGTCGGAGCGGGCCAGGAAGCTGTTCGGGCGCAGGGCCGGGTTCAGGCGCGTCAGCGTGCCAGCCCCGACGAGCTGGTCGGTCAGGAGAGTCCACTCCTCCTGCGAGCCGTCGCACCAGACGACCCGGTCAGGGGTAGTCAACGCAGCGACCTCTTCCACCCACGCGAGCAACGCAGTGTTGGTGGTAGGGGTGTTCACGGGTTGCATCATTCTCTCGTCTCGGCAGCTGGCACGGCTCTTCTGCTTGTGTGTTGGGGCGACGTGGCGACGCTCCAATTCCCGTCGTAGTAGCCCATCATCAAGGTCACTTCCTGTTTGTGTAGATTCGGCCCAACCGAGTCTGCAATTCAGCGTGCGCGTGCGCTATCCCCATGGAGTAGGGCAGGACGTCCCAAGACATAGGGACTTCGGCAGGTAATAGCCCTCCGCGATCTGGGCTTGGGCAACCACTGGCGGCCAAGGACCAAGATCATGGGACCGGCGTGGGACCGAACTGTCCGGCATCGGTGGGCACAACCCGGCACCGGCCGACACCCCTACTTCCCGGTGACCTGCTCAAACGGCGTCGCGCAGCATCACTCGTCACCGTCCGGCACGCTAGGGGTCTGACTCGTAATCCGCGGGTTGGGGGTTTCAAGTCCCTCGCGGCGCACCCTTTCTGACCGGCGCTCTCGTCCAACCGGACGAGGGCCCCGAGTCGTCTCCGGCCCCGCCCAAAATTGCATGATCACCCCCCACTCAGTAGGTGATCATGCAGTTCCTGCGTGGTCAGGCACCGCTGGGGTGAGGACCAGGTTGAAGTTCGCACACACCTGCTCGAAGACCTTGGCGTGCGCCACCGGCATCCCGCCCCGGCGCCAGGTCTCGATATACCGCTGGTAGAACGCGGCCGCGGTGTCCTCCGCGTTCAGGGCAAACGGCGCGTCCCAGGTGCCGAGCCGGCGCATCACCAGGCACGGCATCGGCACGAAGGCGCCCTGCGGCCAGGGATCGGTGGGCTTTGACCCCGGGGCGTGCGCCACCGATGCCCCCATGACAGCGGCTGCCAGCCGGGCCGGCCGTAGCAGGTCCTCGACGTCGTTCAGCCGGTCCTGGTGCTCGGGCAGCACGTCGGGGAAGCCGAGGACGACGGCCACCATCACGTCGTCCGGGGTGGTGCCCTCCAGCACGGTTCGCAGCAGGAGCAGGCCCGCGGCGAGCAGCGCGTCGAAGTCGGAGGCGTCCACGCCCGGAGCGAGCAGGACCCGGAGCTTGCCTTCCTCGACCATCTTGCGGGAGTAGGGGCAGATCGGGCCATCCCTGGTCATCCCTGGCCCGGGATAGGGGGTGGCGAGGTAGTCGTGACACCAGTCGACCAGCGCGTCGTAGCACTCCCGCTCGCGTCCGGTGAGCTCCGGACCGCCTGTGATCACCGTTGTCATCGCTCCCTTTCGCTCGTCGGCTCACCCTAGGCAACACCGATCCCGGAAACACCTGATCTGCGGGCCGCCGTCGGCCAAGATGGGAAAACCCGGAGGTGCACCTTGGCGACCGACCTCACCTTGTACCTGGACGACCAGCCCGGCGAGCTGGCCAGGATCTCCATCTTGCTGGGCGCAGCCGGCGTGAGCATCCATGGTTTTTGCGCCGTGACCAGCGGTGGTGGGCGGGCAGAGCTCCACCTCCTTGTCGATGACATGTCCGAGGCTTTCTCGGCGCTAGCAGCCGCCGGCATCGAGATCGCATCGGAACAAGAGGTGGCGGTCGTGGCGGTCGTCGACGACCGGCCCGGAGTGCTGGGTGAGATCAGCCGCAAGCTCGGCGAGAGCGGCGTCAACATCACCCTGGCCTACCTCGCCACCAACACCCGGCTCGTGTTCGCTGCCGACGACCTCGCGGCGGCCAAGGAGGCCCTCGACTGATGGCGACGCGAACGGACGTGTCCAGCCGGAACGGGCTGGCGGTCGTCATCCTCATCGGTGCCGCGACCACCGTTGCGATGGGCGTTTACGCCAGGGTGCACGAGCCGGCCGGACGTCCCCTGTTCACCATCGGCTTCTCGGGCATGTTGCAGATGAAGACATGGCTCACGACAGCGGCGACTCTGCTGCTGGTTGCCCAGCTCCTCACGGCGCTCTGGATGTGGGGGCGCCTGCCCGGCGCCGGGTCTGCGCCCCCGTGGGCACCCGTCGTGCACCGGTGGGTCGGGAGCACTGCCTTTGTGCTCACCCTGCCGGTGGCATTCCACTGCATCTGGTCCATCGGTTTCGCGACGTACAGCACCAGAGCGTTGATCCACGGCGTGCTCGGCTGCGTGTTCTACGGCGCCTACGCCTCGAAGATGATAGCCCTGCGGATGCGCGGGCTGCCCGGTTTGGCGCTGCCGATCCTTGGTGGGACCGTCTTCGCCTCGTTCGTGTTGATCTGGCTGACGTCGGCGCTGTGGTTTTTCACCCGTGCCCACGTTCCGTTGACCTAAGGGAGCCGACCATGTCCGTCCCGGCAATGTCGCGGCGCTCGGTCCTCCGCGGTGTCGCGGTGGCCGGCGGGGCCGCTGTGGTCGGCTTTGCCGCAACGCGCGCGAGTGGTCTGGCCGACCCCAAGCGACGAACTGCGGCGGCGAACGCCTACGGCCCGGTCAGCAAGTCCAGTGCCGGGCCGCTAGCCAGTCTCGACGAGCTCCCGGTCGGCCGCGGCGTCATCCTCGACGCTGCCAGCATCGTGCTGACCCGAAACGCGGGCGGAACGGTGCGCGGCCTGTCGGCCACGTGCACGCATCAGGGCTGCACCGTCAGCTCGGTCGTGAACGGCGTCATCAGCTGCCCATGCCACGGCAGCACGTTCAACGCGGACACGGGCGAGCCCATCACCGGTCCCGCGACCCGGCCGCTGCCGGAGATTCCGGTGACCGTCCGCGACAACTCCGTCTTCCTGGCCTGAAGGAGCAGAGATGACCTGGTGGCGGCGGTTCCCCACCCTGCTGTGGCTGGCAGCGACCGGGTTTGCCCTCGGGGCGCTGATCGCGTTGACCTGACCCGTCAGTACATCGTGGTGCGGATGAGGTGGTGCGGCCAGGCAGTCGTGTGAAAGTGCGTCCACAGCCGGGCATCGATCTGCGGGTCGATCACCGTTGCGCCCGGCTCGCGGCGGAGGTTGACCTCCTCGGCGACCAGAGCTGTCGCGTAAATCGTGTGCGCACGGATCTCCACCTCCTCGGGGCTGTCCGCGTCGATGAGCCGCCCATCACGGATGGTGGCCGCCAGCGCATCGGAGTAGGTCAGCACACCCATCACCTGCAGCCCGGCCGGCACGATGTAGTCGGCGAACGCCGTCATGGTGTCTATGTCGTCGACGCGCAGCGCTCCCCACTCGCCGAGCGAGGTGTAGAGCATCCAGACCGCGAGCTGCGCGAGCTTGTAGAACGCCACACTCTGCCCGTCGTACAGGCTGACGTCCCGGAACCGCGGGAAATCTGCGACGAGCCGGTCGATGAGGCCCGCTCCCTCGTCGTACAGCCGCGGCGAGGCGGCCTCGATCACGTTGCGGAACCGGCCGCCGTAGCTGTCGACGAGTGCCGTGCCGATGTTGCGCAGGATCGCCGCCCGCTCCTCGAGCATCGGCATCGTGATGTTGCCGGCGAAGATGCCGTCGAGTTCCTCGGCCGTGATCGTGCGCAGCCGATGCCCGTCCCCCAGGTCGTCACCTCGGGCCGGCGCCCGGCCGACGCAGACGAACAGCGCATCGGAGTCCGACCACACCTGTCCGTCGTCCTCGACCTCGAACTTGGTACGCGTGGCGAAGTCGGTGAAGGCGAAGTCGATAGAGGCGCAGACCATGATGAAGTCGATGACATCGCCGCGGTCCCCGGCGGGCCGGAACGGCAGCAGGAACTGCGGCATCGGCAGCTCCTCGCAGGCCAGCCAGCTCGCCACGTCGACAAGACGCGTCTCGTCGGTGCGGACATGCTTCGATGCCTCGATGACCGGAAGGATGCTGGTCAGCACCGGACTGTCCTGTCGGGCCGGGACGCGCACGCGAGGACTCCGATCGGAGGGACGGGATGGCGAACCAGGTCACCATCATCGTGGTGGGCAGCACGATGATCGACATGATGACGTACGCCGAGCGCGTTCCGGCGGCGGGTGAGACTCTCGTCGGCGACCGGTTCGCGCAGGGGTTCGGCGGAAAGGGCGCCAACCAGGCCGTGATGGCCAGCCGTCTTGGCGCCGCGGTCGCGATGGTCAACTGCGTCGGTGACGACGTCTTCGGCGACACGACCCTGGAGAACCTCACCCGCGAGGGCATCGACGTGGCGTCAGTGAAGCGAGTCGCCGGCGTGAGCAGCGGTGTGGCGCCTATCTGGGTCGAGGCGGACGGCACGAACCGCATCATCGTGATTCCTGGTGCCAACAACGAGGTGACGCCCGAGCAGGCCCGCGGCGCCGTGGAAGGTGCTGGTGCGGTGCAGCTGGTGCTGGGGCAGTTCGAGATCCCCCAGGCGACCACCGCGAGCGCGTTCGCGGCCGCCCGACGGCGTGGCGCAGTGACAGTGCTCAACCCGGCGCCGGCGGCGGAGATGTCGCCGACGCTGCTCGAGGTGACCGACTGGGTGATCCCCAACCAGGTCGAGTTCGGTCACCTGGCGCGAGCGTGCGGGGTCGAGGCGGCTCGGGTCGACGACGACGCGATCACCGAAATGGCGGCGAGAACCACGGGTCGCCTGGTCGTCACGTTGGGCGCCTCGGGTGCGGCGGTGTGCGAGAGCGACCGCGTCATCCGGGTGGCCGCGCCGTCGGCCCGCGCGGTGGACACGACCGGTGCCGGTGACGCGTTCGTGGGGGCGTTTTCCTACGGCCTGGCCCGCGGGCTGTCAGCGGCGGACGCGGCGGACGTCGGTTGCCGCTGCGCGGCCATCAGTGTCACCCGGCCCGGCACCCAGACGTCCTTCCCGTCAATCGAGGAGCTCGCTGAGCTGAGACGGGAACTGCGGTTGGGCGACTGAGTCAGCTCCGGTCGGAGTCAGCTTGGGCCCAGTCGTCGTCCTGGTGGTGCTTCGCGACGTAGTCCGGCCATGAGACGGGCGGCCGGCCCTGCTCCATCTGCGCCAATAACTCGGTGAAGTACCACCGCCGGAACGCAAGAGACTCCGGCGGCGTGGCCAGGGTGATGAGGTGGTGGCCGGAGCGGCAGAAGTCGTCGACCTCCTCGAGGAGCGTCTCGAGCTGGCGCACTGCATCCGTGGCCGACGGCGGCATGTGGTAGGTGAGGTCGATCTCGAAGTCACCACGAGCGGCGGCCTCCTCACGCTGGGCCTGCACTGACGTTGTGAAGGCAGCGAACTCGTTGGTCAGCTCGGCGACGAGGTCGAGCAGCCTCTCGGGCACCGGGCGCACCGAGTCGGTGGCCTCCCGGTCGCGCTCGGAGTCCAGCGTGATGAGCGCGAACTCGCGCATCAGCTCCTCGAAGTGCTGCGTCGACCGGGCGGAGACGGCCATCGGCAATCTCAGCACCTGCACCGTGAGCAGGTCTGTCGATCCGTTGTTGTTCGTCACGCGCATCGACCAAGGGCGGTGGGCCGGTCAGCCCGCGCCTCTCCCTTCTGCTCCTGTGGGGTGTCTGAGCCCGCGGTGTCCGACTCGGGATCATCGTCCTTGAAGTCGTCGAGGTCGGGGAGGTCGTCCAGGGTGTCGGACGACTGCTCGTCCCAGTCCTCAGAGAGCTGGGCCCAGCCGACCTTGCCAGCCGCGCTGATGTCGACCCCCCACGATTGCGCCAGCGTGGCGACCAGGGCGAGCCCGCGACCGGTGGTGGCATCCAGGCTGTGGTTGCGTAGAGCCGGCCGTACGGGCGACCCGTCGCGTACCTCCACCCGCACGATGTCGGCTCGCCGCTCGAGAATGACCTGGACCATCGTTCGAGCGTGCAGAATGGCGTTCGTCACGAGCTCGGTCACCAGGAGCGCGCCGGAGGCGGCGAGGTCGTCGCGACCCCACCGCCGCAAGGTGTCCACCGTGAACCGCCGAGCTTCCCCGACACTGGCCGGATTCGGTGAAAGATTCAGGCTCACCAGCACGGAATGACGATAGCGCTGCCCTGAGAGGGTCGGGCAGGAGGCTCCCGGCACCGGGCTGCGCCTCGAAACCAACCGCTATCGGAGCACGAACCAGACCTGTTTGCCGCCCCCCGGCTCGGGGTCCACCCCCCAGTCGTCGGAGAGGCGTTCCAGGAGTCCGAGGCCCCGGCCGCTCTCCTCCCACACGCCGGCCTCACGGGGCTTGGGCATGTCCCGGCTGCCGTCACGGACGCGCACCTTCAGCCCGGTCGTGCTCTCGCAGTCGACCGCAACGACGATCGGCGGGCCGCCATAGACCACCGAGTTGGTCACGATTTCGCTGACGAGCAGCACCGCGTCCTCGAGGACGTGTCCCGCGTGCTCGGCACAGGTTGCGCGGCGGAGGAACTGCCGGGCCAGCGCCGGGGACTTCTCGTCGAGGGGCAGCTCGCACTCACCTCGAGCCGTGCTGGAGCACATCGCTGGTCTCCCGCCCTGGTGCCGGATGGCTTGACACCGGCGCCCCGGCGCAAGGGACGAGCGGTGGTCGCTGAAACCGCTGATACCCCGGGCCTCGGGCGGATGAAACGCCGGATGTCATTCCTGGGGATGGTGGGGTGCTATCTGCTCCTGCGCCAGGCGAGGAACCCGACGACCGCAACAACCGCCGCAGCGATGCCGGCCGCCCGGCCGGTCCGGACCTGGCCCCGTTCGTCGACGACCTGAGCCTTGGCCGACTCTGCGCCGCGTCGGGCGACGTTGGCGGGGTTGACGCGCTCGGCGATGGCATCGACGGTGCCGGCCAGACGCTGCCGGGTTCGTTCGATCTCCGCCTCGATCTCGGCCGGGCTGCGGTCGGCTGCGTCGCCGGGCCGCGATGAGGGCCGGGCCTCGAAGCCCCCGGGGCTGGTCGAGGTGTTGCTCGTCATGTGGGAAACCTCCGAAACAGTCCTGCCCGATGATCGCGGAGACTATGCCTGCCCGCCGTACCGCTCTTCTATCCGACGGACCTTCCAGATCAGGACCGAGAGCGCCCAGGCGAGCACGAAGGCTCCCACGATGAAGTAGCCGATGCGGCCAAGGTCGATGCTGCTGATGAAGGCGAACGGCTGGTGGTCGGCGAGGCCGAGGTTGTCGGCGAGCACCGAGACGAGCTGCACGGTGCCGATGACGAGGGCGACGAAGACCGACAGCCAGGTCGTCGTCATGTTGTAGTAGATCTTGCGCAGCGGGCTCGTGAACGCCCAGTCGTATGCCTTCGCCATGAAGATGCCGTCGAGAGTGTCCATCAGACTCATCCCGGCAGCGAAGATGACCGGTAGCGCGATGATCGCCAACGGAGGCAGCGCCCCGCCGACGGTGCCCGTAGCTGCTGTCGCCGACAGGCCGAGCAACGCCACCTCACTCGCCGTGTCGAACCCGAGACCGAACAACAGTCCGACGGGGTACAGCTGCCACGCGGAGTCGAAGCCCTTCTCGAAACGCCCGCGGAAGACGCGGCGCATCAGCCCGCGTTCCATCAACAACCGATCCAGGTGTTCGGGCTCGTAGTCGCCACGACGCATCGCCCGCCACAGCCGCATGATGCCCACCAGGATGACCAGGTTGAGGAAGCCAACCAGGTACAGGAACAGGCCCGACACTGTCGCGCCGATCGTTCCGCCGATGTCGGCGTAGCCGTTGGCGAACCGGGTGGCGGCAGTGGCGGCGACGGCAACAGCCGCCGACATCACGAGAACGATGGTTGAGTGCCCGAGCGAGAACGCCAGCCCGACACCGAGCGGCTTGCGGCCCTTCTGCAGCATCAGTCGGGTGCTGTCGTCGATCGCCGCGATGTGGTCGGCGTCGAAGGCGTGGCGTAGGCCTAGCCCGTAGGCCAGTGCTGCGGCACCGGCGTAGACGAGGGCACCATTGCCGTCGGTGAGCTGGTGGTACTGCGGCTGGGAGTTGTAGTAGAGGAAGAGGCCGAAGCCGATGATGTGCAGCATCGCGACGACACCGAGGATGCCCAGCAGCCGGGGGATCTCCTCGCGCTCGAAGCGCAGGTGGGCTCGCAGCGATCCGCGCGCGGGCGCGACCAAGGGTCGCTCCGGTGCCTCGGTCGCCATGGCCTCGACGCTAGCCCTTATTGCGAACTCTTCGCAACAACGTCTTGCTCGCAGCCCCGGGTTAGGCTGGGAGTCATGACGACGAAACTTCAGCCCGGTGACCGGGCACCCGATTTCACGCTGCCCGACCCCGACGGCAAGGAGGTGTCCCTCGCCGATCTCCGCGGCCGCAAGGTGGTCCTGTATTTCTATCCGGCAGCCTCCACGCCCGGCTGCACGACCCAGGCTTGTGACTTCCGGGACAACATCGCGTCGCTGAAAGGCGCCGGCTACGAGGTGCTCGGCATCTCACCCGACAACCAGGACAAGCAGCGGAAGTTCCGCGACGAGGAGCACGTCCCGTACCCGCTGCTCTGCGACCCGTCCCGCGAGGTGATCGAGGCCTACGGGGCGTACGGCGAGAAGCAGCTCTACGGCAAGACGGTCACCGGCGTCATCCGGTCCACCTTCGTCATCGACGAGGACGGGGCGGTGGAGCAGGCGCAGTACAACGTCAAGGCAACCGGCCACGTGGCAAAGCTGCGCAGGGACCTCGGCCTCGACTGAGTCTCAAGACAGCTTGTCAGACCTCCGGCATAGCGTTCGGCCATGGCGGCCCGGGTCAAGTACACGCAGGAGATCCTTGCGGCCGCCCTAACGGCGTCGACGAGTATCGCGGGTGTACTGCGATACCTCGATATCAAGTGGACCGGAGGATCGCACGCACATATCAGTCGACGGATCAAGCACTATGAGTTGGACACAAGGCATTTGACTGGCTCTGTACACAACAAGGGCCGACCAGCGCGTAACAAGCGCCCGTGGCAAGACGTGCTCATCCTGCGGACGCAGCCATTGCGAAAAGAAGGTGCGCAGCGGCTCAGGCGAGCGATGATCGAATACGGTATTCCCTATCGATGTAGGGGATGTGGTTGCGACGGTATGTGGCAGGGTCTCGCGCTCAGGCTGGAGATCGACCACATCAACGGCAATCCGTTCGACAACCGACCGGAGAACCTCCGGTTTCTCTGCCCTAACTGTCATGCGCAGACGGCGACATACTGTGTTCGCAATCGGGGTCGTAGCCCAACGGCAGAGGCACACGGTTTAGGTCCGTGACAGTGTGAGTTCGACTCTCACCGGCCCCACGAAGCTTTTCCGGTGGTCAGGTCGCGAAGCACCGGGACCAGCGCGCGGAAGGCCTCGCCCCGGTGCGAGATCGCGTTCTTCATCTCGGCCGTCATCTCGGCCGTCGTCTGCTCTTGCCCGAGGGGGACGAACGCCGGGTCGTAGCCGAATCCCCCGGTGCCGCGCGGGCTCCGGGTCAGAACCCCGAGGACGCGACCCTCGACCACCCGCTCCTCCCCCGACGGGAGTGCCACGGCTGCCGCGCAGGTGAAGTGCGCACCTCTGCCCTCGTCGGGGACGTCCGCCACCTGGTCGAGGACCAGCGCCAGGTTCGCGGCGTCATCGCGGCCCCTCCCGGCCCATCGCGCGGACAAGACACCGGGCATGCCGTTCAACGCGTCCACGCAGAGCCCCGAGTCGTCCGCGATCGACGGCAGCCCCGTCGCGGCGGCCGCCGAACGGGCCTTCTTCAGCGCGTTCTCGGCGAACGTCAGGCCGTCCTCGACGACCTCGGGTGCGTCAGCCGGCAACGGGAGCAGCTCGACATCCAGCCCGGCCGCCCCCAGGATCTCGGCCAGCTCCTCGAACTTGTGTGAGTTGCGGGTGGCCAGCACCAGCCGGTCGGTCACGCCTCGAGGGCCCTCCGCTGGGCGGCGGTCAGCTCGGCACAGCCGGTCGCCGCCAGGTCGAGCAGGGTGTCCAGCTGCTTACGGTCGAACGGTTCCGCCTCGGCCGTTCCCTGCACCTCGACGTACGCGCCCTCGCCTGTCATCACCACGTTCATGTCGGTGTCGGCCGCGACGTCCTCCTCGTAGCAGAGGTCGAGCATCGGCTCGCCGGCCACGATCCCGACGGAGACCGCGGCGACCGAGCCGGTGAGCGGCTCGCCTGCCAGGGACCCTGCGTTGCGCAGCCACGTCACCGCGTCCGCGAGCGCGACGTACGCGCCGGTGATCGCCGCCGTCCTGGTGCCGCCGTCGGCCTGTAGGACGTCGCAGTCGAGCACGATCGTGTTCTCACCGAGCGCCTTGTAGTCGATGACGGCCCGAAGCGACCTCCCGACCAGGCGGGAGATCTCGTGCGTGCGACCGCCGATGCGGCCCTTGACCGACTCGCGGTCGGACCGGGTGTTGGTCGCGCGC
>JBDUAP010000259.1:0-4244 GCA_040004585.1 Sporichthyaceae bacterium | reverse complement strand
GCCAGGCCGAGCCCCACCACGTTGGCGGCGATGTTGTCCGCGAGTGGGCTGGTCAAGCCGAGCACGTAGTGCGACACGGCAAGGCAAGCCACCGCGATCCCGAGCGCGATCGCGCTGAACAGAACGAACAGGGCGAACTCACGATGCACAGCAACGGCCGAGGACCGCTGGTGCCGGAACGTCCACAGCCGGTTTCCGATGTAGGCCACCGTCGTCGACGCAGTCACCGAGAGAACCTTCGCTGTCAGCGGCCGGTCGTACAGCGGCCCCTCGCCGCCAGCGAAGCGCAGCAGGTTGAATCCGGCCACGTCCACCGCAAGCGCCACAACACCGACAGCGCCGAACCGGGCCATCTCGCCGAACAGCGACCCGCGCAGCGCGGCCCGGACGCGACTCACCGCGGCAGGCGGCGCCACAGCGGCCGGGGCAACAGCCGGAACACGAAGGCAACCGCCGCCAGCTTGGCCGGCACCCACACCGTCTCGCTCCGTCGGCGCAGGCCCTGCGCAACCGCCTCCGCAACATCGCCGGCGTCCACCGACATCGGCGCCTCGTCCATGCCGGCCGTCATCTTCGTGCGCACGAAGCCCGGCCGGACCACCATCACCCGCGCCCCGCTCCCGACGAGCGAGTCACCCAGCCCCTGGGCGAAACCGTCCAGACCGGCCTTGGCCGCGCCGTACACGAAGTTGGCCTTGCGCACCCGCGCGCCCGCGATCGACGACAGCACGACCAGCGTGCCGTGGCCCTGCGTGCGCAACCGTTCGGCAATGTCGAGGCAGACCGAGACATGTCCGGTGAGGTTCGTCGTGATGCTCGCCGCCGCGAGCGCCGGGTCGGCCGCGTACGCGTCCTGCGACCCGAGCACGCCGATCGCGTCGATGACGACATCGATGTCGCCGAGCCGCTTGAATGCCTCCTCGACAGCAGCGGGGTGGCTGTCGAAGTCGCCGATGTCGAGCACAACGTTCTCGATCGAGGTCGCACCCGCGGCGCGGAGCGCCTCCCCTTCGCCTTCTTCCGTCGATGCACCCGCACGTGTTGTCAGCACCACCCGGCGCGCCCCGTCGGCGACCAGCCGGCGCGCGATCGCGAGGCCGATCTCACTGCGACCGCCCAGCACCAGCACCGAGTCCACCCGCCCCAACGCGTCCTTCACCACCGGACCACCTTCTCGTCTCGACATCGGTCGCTGCGGGTTGTCACAAGCCGAGCCGCCGGCCCAGGTCCGAGCGCATGGTGGCGTCGGGGTCGACGCGCGCCCGCACGGCCTGCCACTCCGCCAGCCGTGGGTACATCTTCGGCAGCAGATCACGACTGAGTACGGCGTCCTTGGCCAGGTAGACCCGACCACCGGCGTCAGCCACCGCCACGTCGAGGTCGCCCAGCATTCCCGCCAGCCGCGGCACCCCAGCCGGGATGTCCAGCGCCAGCGTCCAACCCGGCTGCGGGAACGACAGCAGCCCCGGGTTGGCCGGCCCGAACCGCTTCAGCACCGCGAGGAACGACGCAATGCCGCTGCTCGACAGCCGCTCCACGATGCGCCGCAGGGTGTCCTCGGCACCGAACGGCACGACGAACTGATACTGCACCATCCCGGCCGGCCCGTAGAGACGGTTCCATCCGCCCACGAAGTCCAGCGGGTGGAAGAACGCGGTGATCGGCTGGATCTCGTCGCGGCGCTCCACCGGCGCCTTGCGGAACCACACCTCGTTGAAGGCGCGCACGGTGAGCCGGTTCAGCAGCCGCGACGGAGCCCAGGGCGGAGCCTGCAGGCGTACGGCGGGGTCGAACCGCCGCGCGCGGGACCTCGTGCGCTCGGGCAGGTCGGCAAGCGTTGCGTGGTGACCGCGCGTCAGCACGCTGCGACCCATCGAGGCACCGGTGGCCAGCAGGTCGATCCAGGCCACCGTGTAGCGATAGTTGTCGTCGGTCGCCGTCATCGTCGCCAGCGCCGCGTCGAGGTTGTTCGCCCGCTCGGTGTCCACCCGCATCAGCGCGGTCTCGACGGCGGTGGCCTGCAATGTCGCCTCGACGATCACACCGGTCAGACCCATGCCGCCGACCGTCGCCCAGAAGAGCGCGGTCTCGTCGTCGCCCCCCTCGGGGCCGAGCGTGCGCACCGAGCCGTCCGGCGTCACGAGGCTGATCGACCGCAGGTGCGCGCCGAATGAGCCGTCGACGTGATGGTTCTTGCCGTGGATGTCGGCAGCGATCGCCCCGCCGACGGTCACGTGCCGCGTGCCCGGCGTCACCGGCACGAACCAACCGAGCGGGAGCAGGTCGCGCATCAGGGTCTCCAGGCTCAGCCCCGCCGACGCCGTGACCAGACCGGTCTCCGGGTCGATGACGCGGTTGCCCGCGAGAGCGGTGATGTCGAGCACATCGCCTCCCGCAACCTGGGCGGCGTCGCCGTACGAACGTCCGAGACCGCGGGCAATCACCCCGCGCCCACCTGCGCCGGCGAGCAGGGCACGCACCTCATCAACCGTCTGCGGGCGATGGACGGTCGCCGCCGTCGGAGCTGTGCGGCCCCAGCCGGTCAGCAGTCTCGTCGTCGGGCGTTCAGGTGGCATAGATGCCGAGCCCGATCAGCAGGGCCATCAGAGCGCCGAAGACCTGCAGGCTTCGGTCGTGCAGGACCAGCTCCTCGGGCGACTCACCGGAGCCGGCGTCCACGAGCAGCGCGTAGCGCAGGATCCCCATCGCGAAGGGCACGATGCTCAGGCTGAACAGCACCCGGGTCGTGCCTTCGGCCTCCAGCGCCCAGAGGCAGTAGGCGACGATCACCGCACCGGACGACATCGCCCGCACGTAGGACAGGTAGCTGTGCGAGTAGACCTCCAGCGTCGACCGCGTTTCGACCGCAGCGAGGTTACGCAACTCGGACTCGCGCTTGCCCGCCACCATGAACAGCGAGCCAAGTGACGCGACGATGAAGAACCAGCTCGACACCGGTACGGCGACGGCCGCCGCGCCGGCGAGAGCCCTCAAGACGAACCCGGCAGCCACCACGACGAGGTCGACGACCGGCACGTGCTTGAGCCAGAGCGAGTACGACGTGGTCATCGCGACGTATCCCGCGACGACCACCGGCAGCCAGGTATCGGTCAGGAACGAGATCGCCACCGCTGCGGCAATCAGCACCAGACCGAGAACGACCGCTAGCCCCACCGGGACGACGCCGGCGGCCACCGGCCGGAACCGCTTGCGGGGGTGCAGCCGGTCCTCCTCGACGTCGCGGGCGTCGTTGAGCAGGTAGGCGCCGCTGGCGGCCAGGCAGAACGCCACGAACGCGATCGCCGTGTCGCGGATCGCCCCGGAGGTGGTGAGCACGCCGGCAGCCCCGGGGGCGGCGACGACCAGGACGTTCTTGACCCACTGGCGGGGACGGCATGCGCGCAGGATTCCCAGGGCCAGGTTGGTGGTCGTCGCCGACGGTGGAGGTGCCGTCTGAAGCGCTTCGTGGCTCATCGACCCTCATTGTGTCCGAACTGGCCCGCTTACCTACCCGCACGCTTGTTCGGACGCAGCGGCGAGTCGCGGGCTGGATAGGCTCGATGACGTGAGCTTTCCTGTTGTCGGCGTCATCGGAGGCGGTCAGCTGGCTCGGATGATGGCTCCGGCCGCGATCGCACTCGGCGTGCGGCTGCGGGTGCTCGCCCGCGAGGCCACCGACAGTGCCGCCCAGGTCGTGCCGGACGTCGAGATCGGGGACGAGCGCGACCTGGATGCGCTGCGGCGGTTCGCCAAGGGCTGCGACGTGCTCACCTTCGACCACGAGCACGTCCCGACCGAGCACCTGCGGCTGCTCCAGGCGGAGGGCGTCGTCGTACGCCCGGGTCCTGACGCACTCGTGCACGCGCAGGACAAGGCGGTGATGCGCGCCCGGTTGACCGAGCTCGGCGTGCCCTGCCCGCGCTGGGCGGTGGTCGCGAGCGGCGAGGACATCGAGGTGTTCGGGGACGAGGTCGGCTGGCCGATCGTGCTGAAGACACCGCGCGGCGGCTACGACGGCAAGGGCGTGCGCGTCGTCGCGGCCGCGGACGACGCGGCCAGTTGGATGGAGTCGCTCGGTCCCGGCGAGTCCCTGCTCGCCGAAGAACGCGTGCCGTTCCACCGCGAGCTAGCAGTCCTCGTCGCCCGCAGCCCGCACGGGCAGGCCGCGGTCTACCCCGTGGTCGAGACCGTGCAGGTCGACGGCATCTGCCGTGAGGTGCTCGCGCCGGCCGCCATCAGCGAGG
>JBDUAP010000258.1:0-4249 GCA_040004585.1 Sporichthyaceae bacterium | reverse complement strand
CTGCCGACCTTCCTCGCCGACCGGAGCAACCAGTTGTCTAAGCCCGGACCTCATCCTGCCTGCCGGGAGGTGCCGGGCGCTGTGCGAGCCCGGCCGCACCCCTTCGGCGGCCGGGCTCGGCTCCAGACACGTCGACCCCTGTACGGCGTGTCTGAAGGTGTATCTACCAACGACCCGGGACGCTTTGGGTTATGCCCGTCGCCGTCCCACCCCCCGGAGCGGCGGCGGGCGCTTCCGGCATGCGCTACCAGCGCGGGCTCTGGGCCGACGAGCTACGGCCGGTCGCCGAGCAGCAGGATGACTAGCAGGACGGCGGTCGCCGACGACATGGCGACACCGATCGGGAGGACCACCCGACCTAGCCAGTCGGACCGACTCATGGTCGCCGAGCCTAAGGCCGGACGGGGTCACCGCTGACGCGCGAACCTGAGCGCCGCCTCTTCCTGCCAGTTGTCGGGCGTTGCCCGCTACGACGGCGAGCCTTGCTGGTCGGCCGAGTACGCCTCCGGCGTCGCGTCTGAGACAATACGAAGTCGGGCGACGATGCGCCGAAGGTACTTCGCCCGTTCGATCTCGCCTACTCTCTCGGCCCGCTCTGCGAGCGCCTCGAGCGCTTCTTGACGGTGTTGCTGCTTCTCCATGATCGTCCCCCAGGCTGGTGGTTGACCCAACGACGATCCAAACGAACGGCCGTATGCAGCGCGGCGTCGTATCGATTGTGGCGACGGAGCGTCCAGTGCGGGATCGACCGTTGAGCCATCGTTGGTGAGCCGTTCAGTTGGTTCGAGAGGCCGCCCGTTCCCTCCGCGGGCGGGCCTCTCCCCTATCGACAGTTCGGGGCCGAAAGGCCGCCGGTTTGGTGCCACTGCCTCGAGAGCGTTTCTGGCCGTCGTCGGGGGCAACCAGTCCGCATGTTCGACCGGTGGCAAGGCTCACCGGGCTGTCGACCGCCACCCCCTAGGGATGCCCGAATGGGAAGCGGCGGCTTAGATCATTTGAGACCAGGTCACCTCAGTCCGCAGAAAGTCCGCAAGACGTCCAGCCGATGCCAACGACTGTCAACGGTCGTCGGCAGCATCCCCGCAGGTCAGAGCCATTCACCAGGGACAGTCAACGGTTGCCAACTACGCGGGGCGACTTCAACGGGTTAGGCCCGGTACAGATACGGTCATTGCCGTCATGGCTATGGACTTCGTCTCGCCCACCCAGGCTGACGATGACGTCATCCCCGTTCGACCCATACAGGACGTCATCCGCCTCGGTGCCCACGATCGTGGCAGGAACTCCGAAACACGTCGGACCGTTAGCCGCGGCGGGCGCTAAACCCGACAGATGCAGCCACACAGCTGTGATCCCGATGACAAGCCCGACCAGACTCCGACGACCAACAGTGACCATCTCGTCCTCCCGACTTTCGCCAGACTGCAAGACGTACGTGGCGCGGTGACGGATTCGCTGCGCGGGTGATCACGACTTCTCGCCTCATACGCGCTACTCGCGCGACAGGGTGCCCGCGGTTTACCAGCAGTGGCCAGAAGTCAGCGCCCGCAGGCCCCTACAGGGTGACCGTGAACCGCGCGCCGCGGGTCTGTGAGAGCTTCGTGAGGCTGAACTTTGCGGGCAGACCGTCCGCGTCGTCTCCGGTGAGGCCGAGTGACGTCTGCCACGCCGTGTAGGCCGTCTTGGTGACGTCGCCAAACTTTCCGTCGACCAGGAGGCCCGCCCGGATGGCCTTGTTCAGGGCTCGCTGGATCCACTTCACGCCAGGGTTCGGTGTGGGGTGAGTGGACTCGGCCTGCGCTCGGACCTTGTGCAGGTCCACCCGCCGGACGCGTCGAGCCGCCCGCTGCGGCCACAGCGTCGAGATCAGCGCAAGGGTCAACTTGAACTCAGGGACCGGGTCGGGCCGCCACTGCGGGTCCTTCTGGGGATGCTTCAGCCCGTCCATCCCATCGCGGTAGCCCTTCACCTGCTTCTTGGAGACATGCGCGAGGTTCGAGCAGCCCAGATCGACGGTGTGGATGTGTTCGCTCCACACGTCCGGGAGCGCGCTTCGATGCCAGGCGGTGTCGCCGAGTTCTCGGAAGACCCGGCACTTGTGCTTCCAGTCAAAGGGCGCGAGGTCGAGGCAACCGCCGCCGTCGTGCGTCCCGACGGACGCCTTCACGCCGGTGTGATAGCTGCCCTGCACGACGGTTATCGGGTAGCCGAGTTTCTTCTCGGCCAGCTTGATCTTGGCGTAGTGCCGACGCGTGACGTACTTGGGCCTGCCGTTGGCGTACTGGCCAATCTTGATGCGCTGGTCCCCGAAACTCGGCACTGAAGATCCCTCCCTAACTCACGGGCTAACGGCTATTAGAGCGCCTGCGGCCCGTCGCGACTCGCGTTTTTCTCAAGAAACGGGCGAGGGGGCTGGAGCGGATGCTCCAACCCCCCCGCCCGGTGCGATGACGTCAGCTGGTGTAGGCCTCAGCCGTCAGGCAACGAGCCGCGATGATGCCGTTCTTGCCAGCAGCGCCGCTGATCCGCCAGTACGGCCGGATGGTGTGCGTGCCGGCGGGGACCCAGAGCACGACCATGCTGTGCCGGGTCTGCCAGTACTCCGTGTGGTTGGCGAAGTTCTGCGCGCCGCGGAGCTGGACCGCACCGGCGTCGACCCGGTAGCCCAGGCGGATCTCGGCGAGAGTGTCGACGCCAGCGTCAGCGTTGAAGTTCACGACGACGAACCGGCCGACGTTGTTGGTCACCCGGACAGCCGAGTTCACCGGGCGCCAACCGTTGACGGCCGTGTTGCCCGCCACGTCGAAGGCGCAAGCCTTCTGGACGGCGGGGATGGCGTTGGCCGGACCGCTCAGAGCGGTGGTGGCGCCGACTCCGGCAAGCGCGCTGACAGCCACGAGGCTGACTGCCGCCATGCGCCGCTTCAGAGAGTTGATCTTCATGTGTTGTTCCTCTTCCATCGCTTTTGAGTGCCGGGTGCACTCGTCGGAGGAAGGAGGGTGAAGCGGTCCGAGAAATACAGCACCCGACATGAACTCTTCCTCCGACCTCGTCAAGTGAGCCTGCTGACGGCGGCGTCGCCGCGGCTGACCTACTGTGGAGGGGTGCCAACCTTCCGCGCCCCAGGCAGTCTTCGTCGGCGCGGGCGCTCGCCGATCTACCAGATCACGGGCGCCCGACCCGGCGTACGGGACGACGTCAACAGCCGGACCCGCCGCTACCTGGTGTCCATGGGCGTGCGCACCATCTGCTTCCTGCTCGCCGTCGTGACAGACGGCTGGCTGCGGTGGGTGATGATCGGGGCCGCGGTCGTTCTGCCCTACTTGTCCGTCGTGTTCGCAAACAGCGGCCGGGAGCGCATCGAGGCCTTTCCGGTCATGGCCGCGCCCGATCGCAAGGCGATCGACGGACCTCCCTCGGGTGACACCTAACCGTGCAATACTCCGGCTGAGCGATCCGGGGAGCGCATGTCCGAGACCGCGTAGACGCGATGCCGGGCGGCTCCCCCCGTGGCTGCCCGGCATCGCCCCTTTTCTCGACTGCGACACTTCCACTATGCCATCAGCCGAGACACCCATCTGCTCGGCCAAAGGCTGCCGCGCAGAAGCGGTCTGGGTCCTTGCGTGGAACAACCCCAAACTGCACACCCCCGAACGCCGCAAGGCCTGGGCGACCTGCGAGCAGCACCGGGACCAGCTGGCGAATTTCCTCGAGCTTCGCGGGTTCCTGCGCGAGACGGTCCCGTTGGCCGAGTGGTCTCCGGAGTGACCGAGTACGCCGGGTGCCGCTTAGCCGCCGATCGCTGACATCGGTCGGGAAGGCTGGAGGAACCCCGGGTCGTCGATGCCATGACCGGCCTTCTTGGCATGCAGAGCCGCACGCAGACGGATGGCGAGCTCCTCGTCGCCCGCCCCTGCTCGCATCGGACCGCGCAGGTCGGACTCCTCGCGGGCGAACAGGCAGTTGCGGATCTGGCCGTCGGCGGTCAGCCGCACCCGGTCGCAGGTCCCGCAGAACGGCCGCGTCACGCTGCCGATCACGCCCACCCGAGCAGGACCGCCGTCCACCAGCCACGTCTCCGCCGGTGCACTGCCTCGATCCTGCGAACCGGCGGGGGTCAGCGTGAACGACTCCGCCAACCGGCCGAGAATCTCCTCTGCCGTCACCATCTCGGCGCGGTCCCAGGCGTGCTGAGCGTCCAGCGGCATCTGCTCGATGAACCGCAGCTGGTAACCGCGCTCCAGGCACC
>JBDUAP010000257.1:0-4261 GCA_040004585.1 Sporichthyaceae bacterium | reverse complement strand
ACCGTGCTCCGAGATGTACCCGCCATCTCTGCGAGCTCTCGCTGGCTCAGATCGGCGTACCTGCGCGCCGCTCGGAGCATGGACGCGACGTGCTCTGAAGCCGCGGATTCGTCGCGGCCCCCGCGCGCTTCGTCCATGCATCCGTCCGACATCACGCACACCATCGTGCGTGCGACGGAGTCGACACCGCCGATGCCAGCCATCTTCTGTGGACAGACACGGAGTGCTGTTCGTCATGGATGAGTCGACCCTGACCGGAGGTGCCTCACCCCCATGCATGTGCCCTGCCCTCGCGGGCGGTGGCAAGGCAGGCCCTGGCCTCGCGGGCGGTGGCAAGGCAGGCCCTGGCCTCGCGGGCGGTGGCAGGGCAGGCCCTGGCCTCGCGGGCGGTGGCAGGGCAGGCCCTGGCCTCGCGGGCGGTGGCAGGGCACACGCGAGCGGCGGTGGACCTAGGAGCGTGGCTCATCGAAGGCAGGGAGCCCGTCGAGCAGGCCGTCGGCGTCGAAGCAGGTCCGATCCCCGGTGTGGCAGGCGGCGCCGACCTGGTCCACCACGACAAGCAGCGCGTCCCCGTCACAGTCGAGCCGGACCTCCTTGACGGCCTGGGTGTTGCCGGAGGTGTCGCCCTTGCGCCAGTAGGTCTCCCTGCTGCGACTCCAGTAGGTCGCGCGGCCCGACGTGAGGGTGCGATGCAGCGCCTCGTCGTCCATCCAGCCAACCATCAGCACCTCGCCGGTGCCGTGCTGCTGGACGACCGCGGCGACCAGACCCTGGGCGTCGCGCTTGAGTCGCGCTGCGACGGAGGGATCCAACGGCGACGGTGATGATTCGACAGGGGAGCTCACTCGCTCATTGTGCCCGGCAGCGCCACGGCGGTGCCCGGTCACGCATGCTCCCGTCACGCTCAGGCGATCAAGTGGTTACCCTGGAGGGACATGGTTGCCCGCCTGGTGGGCAGACCGTCCGTTTGGTCATGTCCGACCCCAACGTGGAGGACAGCACTCATGGCACGGTACGACGGCTCGCCCGAGGCCTTCCCCGGCGTGCGCGACACGCACCCCGATCTGAACCTGGATCGCTGGCCGGACCCTCCGGCCGCCGCGGAAGACGAGCACGACGAATGGGCCTCGGACGAATCTGACGACACCGCGGAGCGGGTCCTGGACTTGCGGGCACCGTTGGACCCCGCCGACTGGGCGACGTCCTACGACACGAGCGTCTACACCTCGTCGTTCAGTATGGACGCGCCCCTGCCGCCGCTGCCGGCGGACACCGACCCGTCCGGCGCGACCACCCCGGTGGTGGCCCACGAGCCGGTGGCCGTGGCGACGGTCGAGGACTTCGAGTCGTACCCGCCGGCCGAGTCCTACGCGTCCCATGAGCCCTACGAGACCCACGAGCCCCACGAGCCTGCCTACGAGGGTCGCCGCCGGCACGCCGCGGCAAGCGTCCCCGAGATCGTCCGTTCCGCACCCGACCCGCAGCGCAGCGACTGGGGCATCCCGCCCATCCCGGTAGGGCCGTCGCTGACCGGCGCGGAATCCCTGACTGCCGACTCGGTGCTGCAATACCAACGGCTCCGGCCGCAGTCCGGCTGGCGCAAGGGCCTCTACGCCATATCGCGCGGCAAGATCAATCTCGGGCCGTCCCCGGCCGACCGGCACCAGGCCGACCTGCTCGCGGCGGCCCGCACACCCATCACGGGCTGCCACCGGCTCGCCGTTATCAGCCTCAAGGGTGGCGTCGGCAAGACGACGACCACGGTCGCCCTTGGGGCCATGTTCGCCACCCTGCGTGGCGACCGGGTCATCGCCGTCGACGCCAACCCCGACCGTGGGACGCTCGGCGAGAGGGTGCCGCGCGAGTCAGGTGCGACGGTCCGCCACCTGATCGACGCCCGCGACCGGCTGTTCCGCTACGCCGACGTACGCCACTTCACCTCGCAGTCACCCACCCGGCTCGAAGTGCTCGCGTCCGCTGCCGACCCGAGTGCCTCCCTCGCCTACAGCGAGCAGGACTACCGCGACACCGTCGCCACCCTGGGGCGCTTCTACAACCTGATCCTCACCGACTGCGGCACCGGGCTGCTGCACAGCGCGATGCGCGGGATCCTGGGCCTGGCCAACTCGCTCGTCGTGGTCAGCTCGGCCAGCCTCGACGGCGCCCGCAGTGCCAGCGCCACCCTTGACTGGCTGGAGGCCCATAGCCTCGGCGACCTCGCCGAGGAGGCGGTCGTCGTCATCTCCTCGGTGCGCCAGGCCGGCGGGATCGTCGACGTCATGCAGCTGGAAGACCATTTCGCAGCGCGCTGCCGGGCCGTTGTGACGATCCCCTACGACCCACACCTGGAAGCCGGCGGTGTCCTGGACCTGGACGAGCTGGCCCCGGACACCATGGACGCCTACCGCGAGCTGGCCGCGGCGGTAGCCGAAGGATTCCCCGCGAACGTGCCCTGACCGGTCGGGTGCACGGCGAGGGCGGCAACCTCGCCATCGGCTTCGGCGCATTCCCGACCGCCTACGATCAACCGATGCCCCCGCTGTGCCGCACCGAACGCGCCGCCTTGGCCGACCTGCTCGAGCAGCTCGGGCCGGACGCATCGACGCTGTCCGGCGACTGGACCACCCGCGACCTCGCCGCGCACTTGGTCGTTCGCGAGCGCCGACTCGACGCGACACCGGGCGTCGCTGTCCCCTGGCTGGCCTGGCACACCAACGCGGTGCAGAAAGCAGCCGCCCGCCGGCCCTATGCCGAGCTCGTCGCCGACGTACGCAGCGGGCCCCCGCCGTGGTCGCCGTTCGCCGTCCCGGCGGTCGACAAGCTGTTCAACACGACGGAGTTCTTCGTGCACCACGAGGACGTGCGCCGGGCCCAGCCCGGGGGCAAGCCGCGGGCCCTCCCCGCCAAGGTGCAGGACGCGCTGTGGCAGGCCGTCCGCGGTCGGGCCCGGCTGGCCTTCCGCAGGGTCGACTGCGGTGTCGTGCTGGCCCGCCCGAGCGGTGACTCGGTCATCGCCCGCAGCGGCGATCCCGCCGCCGTGCTGACCGGAGAGCCCCAGGAGCTGCTGCTCTACCTGTTCGGCCGCAAGGAGCATGCCGAGGTCACCCTGACCGGTCCGAAGGCAGCCCAGCGCTGCCTCGACGACACCGACCTCGACGTCTAGCGGACGACGTGGCCGGCGGCGGCCAGCCCGCGTTTGACATCGCCGATCCGCAGCTGGCCGAAGTGGAAGACGCTGGCGGCGAGCACGGCGTCAGCGCCCGCCTCCACGGCCGGTCCGAAGTGCTCCACCGCGCCCGCGCCACCACTGGCCACGACCGGTACGCGCACCCGGGCGCGCACCGCCTCGATCAGCGGCAGGTCGAAGCCGGCCTGGGTGCCGTCGGCGTCCATCGAGTTGAGCAGGATCTCCCCGACCCCCTCTTCGGCGCACCGGGCGGCCCACTCCACGGCGTCGAGCCCGGTGCCGCGGCGGCCGCCGTACGTGGTGACCTCGAACCCGGACTCCGTCACGACCCCGTCGGCACACCGCCGGGCGTCCACGGACAGGACAAGCACCTGGCTGCCGAACCGCTGCGCGATCTCGGTGACAAGCTCGGGCCGGGCAACAGCCGCGGTGTTCACCCCGACCTTGTCCGCGCCGGCGCGGAGCAGCCGGTCGACGTCGTCGGCGCTGCGCACCCCTCCGCCGACGGTCAGCGGGATGAAGACCTGCTCCGCAGTTCGCGAGACCACGTCGTACGTCGTGTCGCGGGCCGCGCTCGACGCGGTGATGTCGAGGAAGACCAGCTCGTCGGCGCCCTCGGCGTCGTAGACGCGGGCCATCTCCACCGGGTCACCGGCGTCGCGCAGGTCGGTGAACCGGACGCCCTTGACGACCCGGCCCGCGTCCACGTCGAGGCACGGGATCACCCGCACGGAGACACTCATCGGGCGGAGACCTCCGCGAGCGCCTCCTCCAGGGTGAACGCCCCGGCGTACAGCGCCTTGCCGACGATCGCCCCCTCGACGCCGTCGGGCACGAGCGCCGCGATGGCGCGCAGGTCCTCGAGGCTGGAGACGCCGCCGGACGCAACGACCGGCCGGCCGGTCGCCGCGCACACGCCGCGGAGAAGGTCGAGGTTGGGCCCGGTCATCGTGCCGTCCCGGCCGACGTCGGTGACGACATACCGGGCACACCCGTCGCGGTCGAGCCGGGCCAGCACGTCGAACAGCTCGCCGCCCTCCTGCGTCCAGCCACGCGCGGCCAGCGTGGTGCCGC
>JBDUAP010000256.1:0-4262 GCA_040004585.1 Sporichthyaceae bacterium | reverse complement strand
GGGCCGAGCTCTCCTTCGACGTGGCGCGGACCACCGCGCTGGGACCGGTTCTCAAGTCCCGGGCCCTCGAGCGGCTCGGCGACCGGCTGGTCGACGGGGTGCTGACGGTGGCGGCGTCCGAGCACCGATCCCAGCTGCAGAACCGCCGGGCCGCCGAGGAGCGGCTGACCGAGCTGCTCGTCGAGGCGGTCGCGCCACCGCCGCGCCCGCGTCGGGCCACCCGTCCGTCCAAGGGCGCGGTGCAGCGGCGGCTGGACGAGAAGAAGCGGCGGGGGCAGACGAAGCGACTGCGGCGCGACCTCGGCGAGTGAGCGGGCGTTCAGGCGGCGTCGAGGGCGGCCAGCTCGTCGGGCGAGAGCTCGAGGTCGACGGCGGCGGCCGAGTCGCGGATCGTCTCCGCACGGCTCGAGCCGGGGATCGGGATGACGGTCGGTGCCTTGGCCAGCATCCACGCCAACGTCAGCTGCTGCGGGCTGACACCGTGCCCGGCTGCGATCTCCCGGAAGGCAGCGTGCTCGGAGCCCAGGTCGCTCGCCCTGGTGATGCCGCCGAGCGGGCTCCACGGCAGGAACGCGATGCCCATGGCGGTGCACTGACGCAGCTCGGGCTCACTGGACCGGAACGCCGGGGAGAACTGGTTCTGCACCGACACCAGTCGCCCACCCAGGATCTCGTTGGCCGCCTCGATCTGGGTGGGGTTCGCGTTGGAGATGCCGGCCATCCGGATCTTGCCTTCGTCGAGCAGGTCGCGAACCGCGCCGATGCTCTCGGCGTAGGGGACCTTCGGGTCCGGCCGGTGGAACTGGTAGAGCCCGATCGCCGCGACCCCGAGCCGCTTGAGCGACTCGTCGCATGCGGTACGCAGGTGCTCGGGCGAGCCGTCCAGCTCCCATGACCCGCCGCCGGGTCGGACGTGGCCGCCCTTCGTCGCGACGAGGACGTCCGAGGTGTCGCCGCCGTAGGACGCCAATGCCTCTGCGATCAGCGACTCGTTGTGCCCCACGTCGGTGCGGTCGAGGTGGTAGGCGTCCGCGGTGTCAATGAAGGTGATCCCGGCGTCCAGCGCGGCATGGATGGTCGCGATCGAACGACTGCGGTCCTCGGGTCGGCCCTCGATGGACATCGGCATGCCGCCGAGTCCGATAGCGCTGACCTTGGTGCTGCCGATGCGGCGGGTCTGCATGCGGGCGCTCCTTTCGGGAGACAGCAATGCTTTGGTACGACGGGCACCTGCCCGGTCGCGCCAACCGCAACCCCGGACCCGCCGGGCAGGATGCTCCTGTGACCGACATCGCAGTGCTCGATCCGCCCGAGGTGATGGCGGCACTACGCGCGGCCGGCCTTTGCGCAGGCGGGCCGGTCGGACTAGCTTCGGTCCGCGACGGTGACGGGATTGGGCTGGCCGTAGGCGAGCGGGCGCTCGCCGTCCGGGGCACGTCGCCGGCGGCCGTGGCCGACGTCGTACGCGCTGTGACCTCCGAGCTAACGCCGCGCTGGGTCTGGTGGTCCGCGCGAAGCGCCGCGACTCCCCTGCTGCGCGACGCCCTGGGAGCGGGGCGCTGCTGGGACCTCGCCGCGGTGCACCGACTGCTGAATGGCGGGAGCGGCGAGGGCCCGGCGCAGGTCTGGGCGGCGGTGCGAGGTCTGGCCGAGGACGCACTGCCCCGCACCGGTCAGCTCGACCTGCTCTCGGCGATGGAGGCGACCGGCCCCGACGGGGACCCCGACGAGCCGGTGCGCCTCGACGGCTACCTCCGCCCCGAGTGGGCCGAGGCGCAGCCCCGGACGGCACTGCGGGCTGCCCGGTGGGCGGCACTCGCCCTGGTCGTGCATGCATCCCAGGTGGCTGCGCTGGCCGGACTGCCCGACGGGCGCCGGCGCCCGCGCGTCCCGGCGCTGCCCGTCCTCACGGCGCACGCCGAGTCGGCGGCCGACCTGCTGGCGGTCGCGCTGTCGGCCGGTGGCCTGCCGCTGGACCGGGCAGTGGCGGAACAGCTGATCGGCGAACGGGTCGGACCCCGCGCCGACGACCCAGCGGCCGACGCCGAGCAGCGAGCCGGCCGCGACGACCGCGTCCGCAGCCTCGTGCCCGGCGCCGACGACGTCGACCTGCGCAACCCCGCTCAGGTGCGCGAGCTGCTCGCCCGCATCGGGATCGACGTCCCAGACACCCGGTCGTGGCGGCTGGAGCCGTTGCGGTCGGCGCACCCCGCGGTCGACGCGTTGCTCACCTGGCGCAAGGCGGAGCGCATCGCCACCACCTACGGCTATGGCTGGCTGGACCGCCACGTCGGGGCCGACGGCCGGCTGCGCGGCGGCTGGACCGGCAGCGACGGCGCCGCGGGCCGGATGACCGCGCAGGCCGGGCTGCACAACCTGCCGGCCGAGCTGCGGCCTGCGGTCGTCGCCGAGCCGGGCCACGTGTTCGTGCGCGCCGACCTGGGCCAGATCGAGCCGCGCGTGCTCGCCGCGGTCTCCGGCGACGAGGCATTCGCGGAGGCAACCCAGGACGCCGACCTCTACTCCCCCGTGGCCGCCCGGCTCGGCTGCGACCGACCCACCGCGAAGGTGGCCGTGCTCGCAGCGATGTACGGCCAGACGTCCGGGGCCGCGGGCGAGGCACTGGCCGGACTCGACCGCGCCTACCCCGTCGCCATGCGCCATCTGCGGGCGGCCGAGGAGGAGGGCCGGGCGGGCCGAGATGTGCGCACGTACGGCGGGCGCCTGGTCCGGATGTGGAACCCGCCCGGGCCGGCCGAGCCGGCGGCAGTGGCCGCTCGCGGTCGCTACGCCCGCAACGCGGTGGTGCAGGGCTCGGCGGCAGAGCTGTTCAAGATGTGGGCGGTCACGGTGCGGGCTGGGCTCGCGGGCACGGGCGGCGAGATCGTGTTGTGCCTGCACGACGAGCTCCTGCTGCACGTGCCCGAAACTCAGGCCACCGAGGCGACCGCGTTGCTTCGCACCTCGCTCGGACACAGCGCGGCCACATGGGCCGCGGGCAGCTCCGTGCGGTTCGTGGTCGACATCGCGGTGGTGCGGCGGTGGTCCGACGCCAAGGACGCACCGGGATCGGGACGCATAGTGACGCCGACGGGTTTGGCCGGCGAGCCGGTGGTGAGGAACGCCCCATGAACCCTTTTGACTCCGTAACCGTGCTCGAAGACGCCACCCCGCTGGACAAGGTCACCGCTCCGGTGCGTGACGGGGTGCTACGCCTGCTGGGAAACGGAATCGTGCGCGACGCACTGCATGGGGTCTGGCTCGGGCACCCGTTGCACCCAGTTCTCGTGCAGGTGCCCATCGGAGCCTTCATGTCGGCGGCGATCCTCGACCTGATGCCCGGTGAAGGCAAGGCCGCTGACACGCTCATCGCCACGGGCATGTTGGCGACCTGGCCGGCTGCGGCTTCCGGGCTGGCCGACTGGTCCCAGATGCACGAACAGCAGCAACGCGTCGGGATCGTGCACGCCGCTGCCAACACCGTCGCCACGGTGCTCTACGGCGCGTCCCTCGTCGCGCGCCGACGTGGGAACCGCGGGGCAGGCAAGGTGTGGGCGATGGCCGGCCTCGGCGTGCTGGGCTTCAGCGGATTCCTTGGGGGCCACCTCGCGTTCCGTCAGGCGGCGGGCGCGAACCACAACGAGGCCGTCCCGCACCTCGTCCCGCCCGGCTGGCATGACCTGTGCGCGCTGGACGACTTGGCCGGCGACGGCGTGCCGCAGTTCATGGCGCTCAACACGGTGCCCCTGCTCGTCGTACGCCGGGGTGAGCGCATCGACGTGCTCTCGGACCGCTGCAGCCACCTGGCCGGACCGCTGCACGAAGGCACGGTGTCGGGCGACGGCTCGTGCATCACCTGCCCGTGGCACGGCAGCACGTTCAGCCTCGAGGACGGTTCGGTGCGCAACGGTCCCGCGACCGCCCCGCAGCACGCGTTCGACGTGCGGGTGGACAACGGGCGGGTCGAGGTGCGTCTGCCCGGCGCCGGCGGCTGACCGACGCGTCGGTCGCCTAGACCGTCTGCAGGGGCGGGCCGCGGTCGGCCACGTCGGTAGTCCTCCTCAACTCGGCCGCGACGGGCGTCGATGACCGGCTGGATGACGAACGAGGCGCTAGGCATTCGTCGGACGCGCCTTGATTCGGGCCTGCGGGTGGTCACCGAGGAGCTGCCGCACCTGCGGTCAGTGGCCGTCGGCTTCTGGATCGGGTCGGGCTCGCGCGACGAGCCGGACGCGCTCGCGGGGGCCAGCCACTTCCTCGAG
>JBDUAP010000255.1:0-4314 GCA_040004585.1 Sporichthyaceae bacterium | reverse complement strand
GTAGGGCAGCGACACCTCTCTGCGGAAGGCACGCAGGCCGCTGTTGAGGTCAGGGATCTTGGTTGAGGTGAGATTCTCCGCGACCTTGCGGATGACCCACTTGGCCGGCACCCGGAGAAACTTGTGGCTGCCCCGTTCGCTGGTTCGGGACCCGACGACCTGGTCCACGTCGGGGTGCTCTGCCAGGAACCGCACGAACTCCGGGATCCGCTCATTCGGGTAGGTCATGTCGGCATCGGTCCAGACGACGATCTCGCCGCGGGCTTCGGCCGTGCCGATCCGTCGGGCCGTGCCTGATCCACCGTTGCGACGGAAGGGCATCAACCGCATGTTCGGGAAGGAACCGAGGGCGTTGTTGAGCAGCGCCAGCGTGCCGTCCGTGGACGCGTCGTCGATGACCAGGAGCTCGTAGGTGTACTCACTGTCATCGAGTGCGGCGGTGATCCGCTCGATCTCGGTCAGCACATGCTCCTGCTCGTTGAAACACGGCAGGACCACGGTGACGTGAGGGGGTGGCTCCTGGTCGGCACCTCGGCCGACGGTCAGGTGCCGGGTCTGGTCGAGGTGTTCTGATCCGGCGGGCTGCGACCTGGCGCTCACGTGCGATGGCTCCATGGGTGAGTCGGTTGTGGCGGGCAGTTCGCGCTGGCACCCGGCCGAGGCCGGGGCGTCAGGCCCTCGACCAGCTGCTCCAACCGGTGCCCGTGCGCGCCAAATGGTACAGGGCAGCATTGGTGCCCTCGGCCAGCACGTCGACGCGACCGGTTGTCACGTACGCCGACGGCGAGCCGCCGAGATTGCCGCCCAGGCTGAGCCAGCCGGTGGCTCCCGACCCGCCGAGCGTCCGTGCGTAGAGAGGGCCCGCAGGCACCGTCGCGAGGATCACCAGGCTGCCGTCGGGGTTGGCGACGACCGCGGGGTCACCGCGAACCGCCCCTCCACGCGACTTCCAGCCGCTCCAGGCCCCGCCGAGCAGATGACGCGACCAGACCGCCGAGTCGCCGCCTTGGATGACGACGTCGAGCCGCCCCGGACCCGCGCTGGTCGCCGATGGGGCCGAGCCGGGGTCGACCAGCCCGCCCAGACTGCCCCAGACGGCAGATGTACCGGTCGCATCCAGCACGGCGCGCTGGACGGCACGGTCGGTGCCCGCCGCGACGACCTGGACTGTCTCGTCGACGACCGTGGCGCTGGGCCGGCTGACGAGCGCGCCGCCGAGCCGCTTCCACGCCCCCCACGTTCCGGTGATCCGCGACTTCACGTACAAGGCTCTGTCCTCACCGACGACGAACACGTCGAGGCGACCACCCGGCCGCGACACCAACGTTGGTTCGAACCCCGTGGCCCCACCGAGTCCCGTCGCCGATCCGAAGCCGGCTGCCGGCGACCAGGTCCGGTGGGAGACCGAGCCGTCGACGGCCCGGGTCACGACGTCAGCCGCACCGACCGGGCCAGTGCTGCTGCCAGAAACACCGGGACCGCTCGGGGCTTGCGCTGGCGAGGTGATGGTGAACCAACTCGACCGCAGACCGGCGGTCTCACCGCAGCCAGCACCGAGCTTGCGGAGGGCGCCGTCGTCGCTGAACGCCGTGCCGTTCCCGGTCACCGTCACTGAACCACGAACGAACTCCAGCCGGACCTCTCGGACCCGGCCACCCCACTGGCCGTGTCCGTCTCGACGGACAACGACGAAACGGACCAGGCTGCCCCTGCCGACTGCGTACTTGCTCTCGAGGCACGAGGCGCTGATGTTCCTGCTCCAGGGGTTCACGGGGTCCCAGGAGTCCTTGCGCGCCGGCAGGTAGCTGGCGTTCGCATCGATCGACCAACCGCCGTTGGACGAGGCGAAGAAGGCGGTGATCGGCTTTCCGGCAACGACCCGCACATGGCCCGCCGTCGCACTGAATTTGTCGGTCGCGGTGCTGCTTTCCGCCCCGACACCTCCGTAGACCTGGCAGGCCGTGCTGTCGCAGATGTGCCAGGGCGCGCTCACGTCGCGCTTCATGTCGGCGTAGGCATAGGTCCGGGCGGCGACGGCCTGCGCCGCGACGGCGGCCTTGGGCCAGGACGCCGGCATCTCGGCAGGTACGACACCGCGCAAGTACAGCTCCATCGGGAGGGAGTTCACCCTGGCTAGGGTGTCCGCCGCGGTTCGGACCGCCCGGAGCGTGTTGCGATAGGCGCGTTCGGTGCCGTTCGAGTACTGCAGCGTCAGGGCCGATCCACCAGTGTCCTTGAATTCGATCGGTCCCGCCGTGTTCTTCGGGCCCCACTGCTGCCAAACGCCGTTGCGGCGAACCCGGACCTCGAGTTTGGTCGTCGGATTGACACTGTCGCGGACGACGGCGAAGGCGGTGACATTGTCCAGCCTCGGCGTCCACCAGCCGGCCGTCGGGGTGCTACGCACACGGAGACCCTGCTGGGCGCGGATGCGGAAACAGGGATATGCGGAGGTCGGGAGCGCCGAGCTGCACGTCTTGCCCTCGGCGCCCTGACGGGTGAGCGCGACCCGCATGGTGGGATTGCCGATATCGAGCTTTGCCGTTCCGGGGTAGTAGGTCTGCAGAATGCTGGTGGCGGTAGCGCCGGCCTCCGCGCCACCCTTCGCGCCGTACTGCGACATCCCGGCCCCGTGGCCGTAACCCCTACCGGAGAGGGTGAGCACGCCGTTGGCGGGCACCGGATAGCTCGCTTCGGCGGCCGACGCCTGCATCGGGAGGATGCCGAGGATCAGCGCGGTCAGGGCCACGGCGAGGGACGACACCGCGGCTACCAGCCACCGTGGGATCACGAGTAGGTGGTCCAGCTCGACCAGCCCCCGGTGGATCGACGAGTCACGTTGACGTGGGTGGGTTCGCTACGGGCGATGAGCACGGGGTCGGCTCCTGCGCGACCCACGAGGGCCGGTGACGTCGACGCGAGCAGGTTGGGCACGACGCCCCAGCGCGACCCGCGGGAGTTGGTCACCGTCACGATGTACGGCCTCGAGTTTGCTGCCCACGCAGACACGATAGCGCTGCTTGAGTCGACTGCAGTCAGGCTCGGGTCACCGATCACGGCGCCACCGACCGAGCGCCACGCGCTCCATCCCTCGCGGTAGCTCGTGTACCAGACGGCGTGATCCGTGCCCTGTACGACGACGTGCACGCCACCCGTTGGTGCTTCGGCGGCGGCCGGCGCGCTGCCCACGGCCAGCAACCCACCAACCCGCTCTCCGGCACCCCAGACGCCGGGCTCGGTCCTCGTCCAGCGCCACAGCGCGCCATCGACTCCCCTGCCGAGAATCTGCAGCTGACCGCTCGCGGTCGCGACGACCGCCGGCCGGCCGGTGACGGGGCCGACTGCCTTGATCCACGGCGTCCACGTGCCGTCGGCGGCACGCTCGCGCAGGTAGACGATGTCATTGGTTCCTCGCCCAGCCACCACGATGCGTCCGTCAGCCGTTGCGGCGACCGCCGGCGCCCCGACGATCCCGCCGCCCAGATCCAACGGGGCAGCGGTGACACCGCCGGGCGGCGTCAGCCGCACGGACGCGGTGCCCTTGTCGGAACGGGAAGCGACCGCCAGCAGACCCTGCGACGTCGTCGCACCGGCGACCCCTTGACTGCCCGTCAGTGCCGTCGTGCTGACGAACGGCCGGGCCTCCACAGCGCCGTCCTTGCTGGTCATCGTGACGTCGTAGACGCCTGCTTCGAGACCCGCCTGATACGCGTCCAGACGGGGCAGCGGGAGCGTGAACGCGCCGGTCACATACGACTGGCGGATCACCCGGCCCGTCGCGCGCTGCGTCACGGTGACGCGGGAGGTCTGGGCGACGCGCACCACTCCGGAGTGGGCGTTGATCGTCGTGCTGTCGATGTTGACGGAGGGGGCGACGAGGCCGGCGCCGAGCAGGGACCGCACCTGACTGCGGATCGTCGCCATCTTCGCGTAGAGGTTCGTGCCAGGGCAGCTGGTGTAGCCCACGTCACGGTGACCCGACACGACATTGATGGTGACCTTCTGGCCGGCCGAGTAACGCGAGGTTCCCCCGCCGGTGGACGTCAACGTGGTCTTGCCCGCCGGGTCCCGGTAGTACAAGGACAGCTTCCAGGCCAACAAGCGGGAGATCGCGCTCGTCATCGCCGCGGGTGCAGCCACCTTGTCGTAGTTGCCGATGGCGGAGACCGCGAACGTGTCGACGTTGAACCCGCCGGTGTGGGCGCCCATCACGGCTTTGGTGATGCCGCCGTAGCGGCCCTCCCAGAGGCGACCGAAGCGGTCGACCAGGAAGTTGTAGCCGATGTCGGACCACCCGTTGCTCTGGGTGTGGTA
>JBDUAP010000254.1:0-4337 GCA_040004585.1 Sporichthyaceae bacterium | reverse complement strand
TGCCCTTGCGAGCCTCTCGATCGACGTAGGCATCCGTGACTGCGTCGGCGAGGGGCTCGCTGGCATAGACGAGGTCGATCCGCATGCCCTCGTTGCGGTGAAACATGCCGGCCCGATAGTCCCAGTAGGTGAACGGCTTGTCGTACTTCAACGGACGCGGCACCACGTCACGCAAGCCGAGCCCGCGCAGCTCGGCGAGGGCCTCTCGCTCCGGAGGGGTGACGTGCGTGGAGCCGACGAAGACCGTGGGGTCCCAGACGTCGTCATCGCTCGGCGCGACGTTGAAGTCACCGCAGACTGCGTACGCCGAGTGGCTGGGCAGCTCGTCTGCGACCGTGTCCCGCAACGCGGCCAACCAGGCCAGCTTGTAGGCGTAGTGGTCGTGTCCCGGCTCGCGTCCGTTGGGAATGTAGACCGACCACACCCGTACGCCGGCGCTGGTGGCCCCGATCGCGCGGGCCTCGGCGGCCGGGAAACCCGGCTCGTCGCGCAATCCGCGGACGACATCGGTGAGACCGATCTGCGACAGCAGGGCGACGCCGTTCCACCGGCCGTCACCGTGGGCGGCGACCTCGTAGCCGAGCGGGCGCACCGCGTCGTACGGGAAGGCATCGGCCGCGCACTTCGTTTCCTGCAGGCAGACGACGTCCGGCCGGGTCGCTGCCAGCCATTCGACCAGCCGCGGCACCCGGGCCGTCACGGAGTTGACGTTCCAGGTCGCCAGCCGCATGGCGCAGTTATACCTGCATCCGCCGGGCCTCCGCGCTGGACCACTCGACCATCAGCGTGGTCGCGTCATCCTGCAGGAAACCCTCCTGGTGGGCGAGGATCGCGAGGTTCAGCCGACGCATCGTCTCGGCGGCGGTCCGGCCGGCGGCCGCCTCCCGGGAGACCAGGTCGACCAGCCGCGCGCTGCCGAAGAACTCGCCGTGGGCATCTCGCGCCTCGATCACACCGTCGGTGTAGAGCAAGAGCCGGTCACTGCGCTCGAGGCGCTCCTCGCCGACGAGGGGAGCCTCTGACTGGAGGCCCAAGGGGGGGTTGATGACCGAGTTGAGTTCCTTGACCACCCGGCCTCCGCGCACGATCAGAGCGGCCGGGTGGCCGGCGTTGACCCATCGCCACATTCCGGAGCGGGTGTCCAGCTCGCCGACGATTGCGGTGACGAACTTCGACTCCCCGAACTGCGCGGCGAGGTGCTTGTTCATCGAGCGCGTGGTGTCCAACAGGTCCAAGCCTGATCGACGTGCGTTGCGGAGCGCGCCGATCGCCACGGCAGACATCAAGGTCGCGTCGAGCCCGTGCCCCATTGCATCCACGATGCACAGGTGGGCGATGTCGCCGTTGACGGCGTAGTCGAACGAGTCACCGGCTACCTCGTTTGTCGGGGCCAGCACGCCGGCGATCGAGGCGACGGTCGACGCGAACGTCAGCGGCGGCAGAAGGTTCCACTGCAGCTCGGCCTCCAGCAGCATCGGCAGCCGTCGGCGTTCCCGCTCGACGAAGTCGCCGATCAGGCTGCGGCTCATCACCAGCTCGGCTACGAGCGCCGCGAGCAGCCCGACATCAGTGACCAGGCCCTCGTCGAGCTCGACCTCCTCATCGAAGACCAGCTCCAGCACCCCGAGGCGGTCGGTGCCGTCGAGGACCGGGGCCCAGACGGAGAACCCGGTACGCGAGGCGATGGCTCCCACGCTGCCCTGCACGCTCACGTCGGTGAAGCAGCGACCGGCGACGGTGCCCTCCACCGGCAGCGGCCGCGGGCCATCGGCAGCTCTCCTCTGTATGGAGATCGGCCTCAAGGAGGGGCATCAGCTGGACCTGGTCGTAGTCCACGACTACACAACAGCGAACGACGCGCCGAACTCGTAGCCGGCGACGCGCACGACCGCCGGCAGGTCGTCGGCCCGGGCCAGGTTCGACGCGTGCAGAAGCTGCCGCAGCGCGGCCAGCAGCTCGTGCCCGTGGTCCTGCCCCACCGACCCACCGTCCGCGTCGGCCGACATTCCGTCGGCCGGACTCTACCCGCGGAGGACGGCCTGGCGTACGGGCGTCGCCAGGACGGCGACGGCCCGCTCCAGCGGTCCTCTGCCAAGGAACCGGCGCCACAGCCAGGCCAGCGCCACGGCGGCCACGACCTGCACGGCGTACGACGTGTCGCGGTCTCTTGGCAGCACACCCGAGGTGAGCAGCAGGACGTGTGCGGTGTACAGGCTCAGCGTCATGCTTCCGGCAGCTGCCAGCGGGCTGAGCAGTGCTCGAGCGCTGCGGGCGGTGGAGGCGATCAGCAGCATCGCGCCCAGCAGGCCCAGGGCCACGCCGATGGTGTGCAGCAGGTCCAGCGGCGTGCTGGAGTGCGCCGCGACCACCGCCAGCCACCACCAGGTGGTGGGGGGCGTGTTCCCGTAGAGGCCGAGTTCGAGGCTGGTGTCCAGCTTGGCGGGATCGGACAGGGTGGCCGCGATCTGATCGTGGCCGCCGAGGGGGCCCAGCAGGAGCCAGGACGTCGTGGCTGCCGCGACGGCGAGGGCAACCCCCCCGCCGAAGAGCCAGGCAGCCGTCCGTCGCTCCCGCAGCGGCAGTCGCCCGGCGGCCAGGCCGGCGCAGAGGTACGCAGTCCACGCCAACACCGGGTAGTAGCCCGTCAGGAACAGTGCCCGGATCAGCTCACCTGGGGTGTCGAGCAGCGTGGCGAACGTGGGGTTCCGGCCGGTGAACGCGACGAGGTTGTCGTCGCGGAGCAGGTGGCTGAGCACCGGGGCCAGGCAGGCGACGGTGAGCGCGAGAGCGAACAACGGCCTCGCTCGCAGCGGCAGCAAGGGGATCGCGACGACGAATAGCAGTGCGTAGTAGGCCAGGATCACCGCGACCCTAGAGTCCACCAAGCCGAGCAGGAGGCCGACCGCGCCGATGGCGGCAGCGCGCACCACCAGGCCGGCGGCCGCGGCGGCCCACCGCCGGTCGCGATAGGGGTTGGTGCCGCCGGTAAGCAGGGCCAGGCCGACACCTGCCATCACGGCGAACGTGGCTGCCGAGCGACCACCCGCGATGGCGTGCGCGACCGTCACACCGCCGTCCTTGCCGACGGCGGGCAGCACGTGCACCGCCATCATGCCCAGCAGAGCGAGCCCGCGCGCGGCGTCGACGCCGACCAGGCGCCGGTCGCTCGTGGTGGTCACGCGGGCCGGACGCTGCCCGTCAGGTGCGGCCGGTCGTCCTTGGTCGGCACCACCACGAAGTCCCAACCGGCCGGGCTCGCCTGGGTCCGGAACCGCACCGTCGTCCCGAGGGGCAGCGGTTTCTGGAACGAGACGTCGGCCGTCAGCGCATCCGGCAGGCGCGACTCGAGCGCTGCGAGCGAACGAGCCTTCGTCCACATGCCGTGCGCGATCGCGCCGCGGAAGCCGAACAGGCGTGCGCCAAGCGGATGCAGGTGGATGGGGTTGACGTCACCAGAGACCCGGGCGTAGCGCCGACCCACGTCCTTGCCGACCCGCCAGGTCGCCGACTGCTGCCCGGACAGGTCGGCCGGGGGCGACGGTTCATCGGGCAGGGACGGGAGGTCAGGCGCGGCTGCCCCGCGGGACAGGTAGGTGCCCCGTGACGTCCAGGCCGGTGCGCCTCCGATGGACACCTCGGCGACCAGGTCGAGTTGCGCGCCCTTCGGGTGGGCGGCGAGCCGCTCGGCTCGCACCCGGATCGTCAGCGGGACGCCCGCGTCCAGCGGCCCGAAGGTGGTGATGAGGTTGCGGATGTGCACCATGCCGGCGGCAGCGAACGGGAAGGCGTCGTCGGTCATCAGCTGGAGGTGCAGGGGGAAGGCCAGTACGTGCGGGTAGGTGGGCGGCAGCGTGTCGGACAGCCGGAACCCGCACATCCGGTCGTAGGCCGCGAGATGGTCGCGGTCGACGACCACCTCGGGGAGCACGAGCTCGACGTCGGGCAGCACCGGGGAGCGGCTGGACCGCGCGGGACGGATCGCCGCGGCGTACAGACGGGCCAGACGAGGCGGTTCGGCGAGCTCGATGACCCGCGTCACGGGGTGCTCATGCGCCGACCAGGTTCTGGCCGCACACGCGAACGACCTGTCCGTTGACTCCGGCACTGGCACCTTGAGCCAACCAGGCCATCGTCTCCGCGACGTCCACCGGGAGGCCGCCCTGCTTGAGGCTGTTTAGCCGCCTGGCCACCTCACGCACGGCCATCGGCATCGCGGCTGTCATGTCGGTCTCGATGAAGCCGGGCGCCACGGCATTGATGGTCGCACCCTGGGCTGCGAGGTCTGGTGAGGCCGCCCGGACCATGCCGATGATGCCGGCCTTGCTGGCGGCGTAGTT